>JAHYJE010000022.1 GCA_019429105.1 Syntrophobacterales bacterium | reverse complement strand
GGAATCTACCAGAAAAGGGTAAGTTTTCCTGCCCCTCGGGATGCGCGCCGACCGCCGTCATCAGCGCCGCCCGCAGCCTTCCGGAAGATGAAACATTGCCGACCATTCCCTATGCCATCGAGGGTTATTGCCCCCGCTGCGACGGTGATGTCGATAAGGACCTCTTCGGCGACGAGAAGGCTTCCCGGAAAAGGATTTCTCATCTTTGCAACCTCCACGACAACAACGGGAAGTTCTTCAAGAAGGTGACACCGGCCGACCTGAAGCGCTACCAGGAGACCGAGAGACGCTGGGAGAGGGTAAAGGAGCACCTCCCTTACCCAAAGAGTGAAGTCCCTGTTGGTGAGAAAACCAAATCGGGTTTGATTGCCCATCACTACCGATTCTGGCACCAGATATTCAACCCCCGTCAACTCCTCTGCCTGGCTACAATGCTCAAGGCGATTGGCGAGGAGATGGATCAGACGCTGAAAGAGATGCTGCTATGCGCGTTTTCTGATTGTGTCGGAAGAAATAACCAATTTTGTAGGTATTTCAATGATAGAAACACCATTCAGGAAATATTCTCCCGCCACGATTATCAGCCAAAAAATACTATTGCAGAAGGCAGTATTTTCGGAGACAAGTCAATACGCGGAACATATCCGCAGATCTTTGGGCGGTTAATTGAAGGTAAAAAATTCAATCATGATGCCTTTGATTGGTATCCAAATCTCTCTGGGAAGGCAAAGGAAAGTCACACCGATATTAGAATTAATGGCAAGCAGGCAATTCTGAAATGTGGTGATTCGAAGATCGAAATTCCTTTGAATTCAAATCATTTTGACTATGTGATAACCGATCCTCCCTACGCTGGTAATGTCAATTACTCTGAACTATCGGATTTCTATTATGTCTGGCTGCGTCTGATCCTGGCAAAGACTTATCCTTCCTTTGCTCCGGAGATGACCCCCAAGATAGAGGAGATCATCGAAAACCCCACACGGGGGAAGACCGCCGCCGACTACGAGGACGGCCTGACGGCGGTATGGCGGCGTTGTTGCGAATCTCTGACGAACGATGGTCTGCTGATCTTCACCTTCCACCATGCCGAAGAGCGCGCCTGGGAGACATTGCTGGAATCTCTCTGCAATGCCGGTTTTCTGATCGAAGCGATCTATCCGATCCACGGCGAGAAGGAAAGCTCCCTCAATCTTATGGATAAGCAGGCGATCTCCTACGATCTCATCCACGTCTGTCGGAAAAGGAACGGGAAAGCGGAGGGCAAGCAGCGTTCTTGGGCGGGAGTGCGCCAGGAGATCCGCAGCAAGGCTCGGGAGGAAATCCGTGTCATTGAGGCGGGCCGTTACGGCCGGGAAAAAATGGCCCCCGCGGACGTCAATATCATCTTGATCGGCAAATGCCTGGAGCTTTACAGCCGTCACTATGGACGGATCGTCGATCATCTGGGCGGGGAGGTCCAGCTTCAGACGGCCCTGGGCGCGATCCGCATGATGGTGGAGCAGATCGTCACCACTGAGCGGCCGCTGCCCTCGGAACTGGAGAACATCGATCCGGTCAGCTACGTCTATCTCACCTGCCTCTGCGACCGGAAGGAGATCAAAAGCGACGAGGTCCACAAGACCACGCGGGGCCTCATTGAGCCGGACATTCTCATCAGGGCCGGCGTTATGCGGAAAGGCCGGGCCAAGCGGGGCCGGACCTATGAAGTCAAGACGCCGGATGAACGATACGGCGATCTTAAGAAACTCTTTTCCGCCAAAGAAAAGAACACAAGTCAGCTTTCCCTTTTCCCGGATCTGGAGGAAGCGCGCTTCGACCGCTTCGCCCTCGTGGACGTTCTCCATTACCTCATGGGCCTTGCCGAGGCGCAGGAAAATATCGTCCCCTGGCTGAAGGAATGCCAACCCATCCTTCCACAGATCCGGGCGGCTATCGCATATCTGCGAGAGAAGAACCCAACGTTCCAGAATCCCGCAGACCGAATCCTCAGTCTGATCGAGGTATGACATGAAAGGGTATGAAATCTTCGAGGAACGACATCTGAAACGGTACCGAGAAGACGGCATCGCGCCCCACGAGATCCGGATCGGTCTTCTGGATTTTCTCCGGGAGCTGCGGGGAGGAATGGAGGGCATTCCGTCCCTTTCCTCCTATATGGTCATCGGGATTGATGATGTTCTCTACATGGCGGGCATAGAGGGACGAAAGGACGTCGCCAAAACCATCCATAACATTCTGCAAAAGGCGGCGGATGCTCTGGAAAAGAAGAAGATCGAGGTCCAGATTGTTTGTAAGGGTAAACTTATGAAGGGAGAATCGCTCTGGCTGGAATACCGAAACGAGAGGCTGCCGATCGATTATATCTTCGGAACAACGACGAAGCGCGAGGTGCGCGGGAATCCCGTTTACGCCACCGGATTCAACCTGTCGAGTTGAATAACAGGCCATGATCAAAGAAGGCAAGAAGGTAAAGATTTACAGTCGGCCGGAGCTCGGTTCCGGAGAGGTGTTCCGGATCACGGAGCGGCAGGGGAAATTGTATGCCGACGTCGTATTTCAAAGAGATGGCGAGCGCATCCTGGAGACCTATCCGGAAAATATGCTGGCGCCGGTGGCGAATATTCTGGATCGCTATGATCACGGCGAGTCCGATTCGCCCGTTGACTTTTTTCTCAAACAGCTTGCCTATCAGATCCCCTTGGAAAATGCAGGGGGAGAGCTTTCCAACAGCAAGACGGATCTGCTTCCTCACCAGATTCTCCTTACCCATCAGGTGGTGACCGCCCATCGGCGAAGCTTCCTCATTGCCGATGAAGTGGGCCTGGGGAAGACCATCGAAGTCGGCATGATCTTGAGAGAACTCATCGCTCGGGGCGAGGCTCGGCGCATCCTCATCATCTGTCCCGCCGGTCTCACCGTCAACTGGCAGAACGAAATGAGGGACTGTTTCCGGATTTTCTTCGACATCCTCGGCCAGGATTTTACCGATGCGAACCCCTATGCCTGGGAACGGCGCAACCAGGTGATCGTATCCATCGACACGATCAAAAAACGCGAGCGGCTGGAAAAGATCATGTCGAGACCGGACTGGGACGCAATCGTCTTTGACGAGGCTCATCACCTGAGCCGGAAGAGATACGGGAAAAAGATCGACGTCACCCAAAATTACCGGCTGGCGGAAAAGATCAAGGGGAAAACACGAGACCTCCTGTTTCTCACGGCGACGCCGCACCAGGGCGATCCTTACCAATTTTGGTCGCTGATCCAGCTTCTGGACGATCAGCTTTTCGATACGCCGGAGGCCATGCAGGATCATCGCGGGCTATTGGGACGGGTCATGTTCCGTCGCATCAAGAAGGAAGTGACGGATGCCCAGGGTGATCCCATCTTCATGAGACGCCAGGCGCATACCCAGAAGTTTCAGCTCTCCCTCCGGGAACAGCGATTTTACGAAAAGCTGACCGAATATCTGAAAGAGGGCTATAACGCCGCGGGCGTGGGACAGGACAAGACGACCAAACAGCAGCGGGCGGTCGGGTTCGTCATGGCGACTTTTCAGAAGATCATGTCGTCCAGTCCGCGGGCGATCAAGCAGGCGCTGCGGCGACGATTGATCGCCCTCTACGCCCGGAGGCAGATGGCACTGGAAAGCGGCGAGTTAGGAGCGTTGTCCCGCACCGATATCGCCTCCCGGATCATTAAATGCCAGGAACAGATGCGCAGACTCGTCATGGAGCTCCTGTCCTACGGCAGAGGCCAAATCGATTATACGGAAGCGGATGCCTATATCGTAAGCCTGAAGCAGCGCCTGCGGAAACGCCCCCGTTTCGAGGAGGAGATCACACAGTGGGCGCTGGATGCGATGGAATCGGACGATCGAGTCATCGAGGCGGAGGCCAATATCCCGAATGAGGATGAAAAGGTGAAGGAACTGATCGGTCTTGTGGACGACGGACCAGACCGGAAATTCAACACCCTTCTTAGGGCCATCGAACAGATCCGCCGGGAAAACCGGGACGAAAAAATGATAATTTTTACCCAGTACCTGGAAACCCTCCGCTTTCTTCAGGATGAGCTGGGGAAATACTATCCGCCAGAAAAGATCGTCGCTGTGAAGGGCGGCCCACTGGAGGATAAGATCGCCTCCTGCGAGAACTTCTGGAATGAAAACGGGGCGCAGTTTCTCATTTCAACTTCCGCAGGCGGCGAGGGGATCAACCTCCAGGTCTGCCGCATCCTCTTCAACTACGACCTGCCGTGGAATCCCATGGCGGTGGAGCAGCGGATCGGCCGCATTCACCGATACGGTCAGACCGATACGGTTCAGGTCTATAACCTGGTCGCCGAGGATACGATTGAAGAGAAGGTTTACACCATTTTAGAGGAAAAACTCTTCGAAATCGCGCAGATCATCGGCAAGACCGATCCGGTGACGGGGGAGGTCTCAGAAGATTTCCGGTCGGAGATTCTCGGCTACTTGGGCTCGTCCGCCAACTACAACGATCTCTACAAGGAAGCCCTCATCAATCGGAATTACCAGAGGACTGAACTGGAGATTGCCGAGGCCATGAAAAAGGCCCAAGAAGCCAGCGAGGCACTCCGACAGCTCACCCAGGACCTGCACGCCTTCAACCTGGAATTTTACCGGGAACTCAAAGGGAAATTCACACTGGAAGACCTTCGCTGCTTTACCGAAAAGGCCATACTTCGCTTGGGGGGGACTTTTATCCCTTCCGGGGATCTCATCAGCATCACCGTGCCGCCGGCCCTCAAGAAATATCCCGACGTCTCCCCCAGCTATACGAATGTAACCTTTTCCCGCAAGCTCGCCACGCGGAAAAAGGGCATGGATCTGCTGGGACTTGGCCATCCTCTCATTGACGCCCTTGTGGATTACTTCGGAAGCGAAGCCGTGAACGGAGACGTCCTGTTGGCTCGGTGTGAAGGAACACCGGCCAAGGTGACGGCGCGCTACCTGTTCACGATGGACTTTGAAGACGGGTCCCGGCGGGAAAGGTATGAAACTCTCGTTCTTGAAGGCGCTGCGCCTGCCGACGACCTGTCATTTCTTCGCCGCATGGGCTGGGAGACAAATAGTACAAAACCTCCCAAAAACATCGAGGATCAATTGCGGATCCTTGTCCAGAATCAGGATGCCAAAATCCGCTCGATCTCCGACGGCGTCCTCAACGTAAGGGCGCGCTGCGTAGGAATCGAAGCGATCAATTGATTTTATGTCAGGAGGCCGGATAATGGCTCGTGTCGTGCCAAGCCAGGTCGTGGAAATGATTGATCAGATGTTTCTGTAGGCTAAAGACGAAAAGTGGAACAGTATTTTATGACCCTTATGCACCGATGCTATATTTTCAACAAACCCTTCCCCATGAGATAATTGCCGTTCCCGTTGACTGAATACAACAAGGTAACCATTCTCTTCAGAACATCGTCAGTGCTTTTGCCCGCTTCAAACTGGATCAGAAATTCCCTCGTCAACTCTGATAGTCTGCTGATCTGTTCTTCATTGATTACAAAAACCAGATCTCCCATCTTCATGGCTGCCAGTTTCTGCTGGAAAGCCTTCAAGGCTTCATTGAAAATGAAATGAGCAAAGAGAAACTCCTGACTGAATTCGATATTGAACACGCGGTGTAATATCCCTTGTACCGCACTAAAATAATACAGTTTTTCCTCGATGCTGGAGACTTCCTCCATTTTTTTTACGGCATATTTGATCTCATTGACGACGATATCTTTCATTTTTCTGCCGGCAGCCATCTTCGATCTCCTTCCTTAACAGCTTAAAAATCCGCCATATCGGGGGATTGTTGTTGAATCATCACTATTCCAAGAGAGCGGAATCTTGGGTTGTTCCTTACTCGGATAAATATCATCGTTAGCAGTTGGAACAATTGAGTTTTGTATTTTTACTGCTTCACGGAATGGATAAACGAGCACCGGCTTGCTGATAGATTTTACGGTGCTGAAAAAGGCGTTGAATTTCAAATCCAAGGCATCCGCCACTTTCAGGAGGGTCTTCAGGGTAAAATTGGGATTCCCGTTCAATAGTTTTGTGACGGCAGCCGGGGTCACACCCAGCAACTCGGCCAGTTTGGCCCGTGTCATTCTTTTTTCTTTCATCCTTAGACTGATTTGCTCGGTCAAATCGAGAATGACTTCCTCCAGACGGAAATCGGGGTCATCTTCCAATGCCGTCAGTTTTTCATTGAACCACTTTTCCGTATCCATGATGGCGCTTACCTCTTTTCCTTGCTTTGAATCTTTAGGCTTTGCTGATACGCTTTTTCCCATTCTGCTGCCTTGCCAATTTCTATCTTGAGTTTTTTCTGTGATGGTTTAGAGAAACCATGCGTTAAAATGAGCGACTGACCCTTGCCAAAAAAACTTAAGATTCGGACCCCTGTCCTCGTTTTCAGTTCGTATATTTTGCCTTCAAGATGCTTAAACTTTTCTTCATTGACTGGCGGTCCTGATGCACCAATATGTTTGAATAAGGCGAAGATCTGTTTTTCTGACTGCTTATCAAGAACGGAAAGAAACTCGACCACCAAACAACGTTAATCCAAATCCAACGCATACAGGGTATATAATTTACCTTTGCTGAGCGTCTTGAGGATCATTATTAACCTATAGGTAAATATTTGTAAAGGAAAATTTTAGCCTCTATTCTCAGAAAAATCTCCTGTCGACTGTTCCTAATATATTGCCTGACAAGGCCACCTGTAACTTTCGTCGGACGGTTCTTTGTATTTGCGTGTATTTGTGCCGCCTTTACTTGAGACCATCATAGGAAATGCCCGGAATATTTCCCATGATGGAGGCGACTATAGGTCAATAACTGCAATTTTTCAACAGTTTTCGCTAATCTGAATTGCCTCAAATAAACAGTAACCCGAAAGGCATTTGAGGGTGGAATTGCTTTATTGTTGTGCTTTCTCAACTTTCAAACCGAAGTTAATGCAATCATCAAAATCGTTGTGGTGTGGACTTGTATTTGTTGTCTTGCAGTTCCGTTTAATCAAGCCCGTCAAAACTTTCAGGAAGCTGTCCTTGCACCCGACCCCTTGAAAAATTGACTTCCGAAAATTGCACGTTTCAACCCGGAGGACACAGGGATAATAAACCTGTAGGAGTTTATTTACTGCCAAACAAAAAACAATCCTATTTACGGAATCATGCCGCTCTCATGAGGAGCGTTCACCCTTTAATTTGACTTATTTTCTCCAAGCCTGACATCCCGGCGTTTACTGCTGCCCGGAATCTTTTTAAGCTGTATTACTAAACGAAGCGCTTCGTTCACCGCTTCATCATTCGGGAAATCTCTTGCCACATCAGGTGATAGCAAAACCAGGTTTGTCCCCTGCTCATAACGCTTGGTGTATTTTCCGCGCACCCCTTCCTTGAGCAGGGATGAAAGATCGTATTCGGGACGAAGTTCGTCATTTTTTTCGTCTATGGATTTAGTTTTCATAAGCTTCACGCTCCTTTCGAGTCAGTTCCCTTGTGCTGATAATACGGGTTCGATCTCCTCTGTCTGTGTGGGGAACCATCAAAAGCCGGTTGGCAATAGATGCCCCAATTGTTATATAGCGGTCTTAATCAAAAGAGTGATCCGGATCGTGGATCGTAATGCTCAGTTTGTTCCTTAAAACGGTAGTTGCCTCGCTGAAGGCAACACGATGTTTTCGGATGTTCGCTTTGGCTTTGGCAATATCCTATTCGAAGTCAATCATGGCATCAATATTCTCTTTTAACTTCCGTAGTTTGGCAGGTATTTTAAAGCATTTCGATTGGAAACTTCAGGAAACTGTCCACTTTTCACGGCGTCCTTCTTTGCAAAAAGGAGTACGCTCTATTTCCAGTAGAAATCAAGCATTATTTTAAAGGGTAATGTTTTGTTACGTATAGCAGGAAGTTATGCAATAACCGGATGAACCCCTTTTTCCAAGAAATGATGATTATTGTGCCCGTTTTTGAGTGGGGACCATTTTTACGACAGGCAGAGGTGTTTTTCTAAAGCAGGCTGGCGGGCTGGTGGTTTGAGGGAAAATATCGGTTGCGGTTTGACCGCTTGGCATGCTAAACCGCCAGATAAATTCAGAGGGTTTACCTGAAGGATGAACCATTATAAATAAGCGATTTATGCACGCATTTTTGAGTGAAAGGTAAAATTCAGGCAGCAGGAGGGCGCCGTGGCCAAAATAGTTAAAGAACTGCAGGGGAATATCGCGATCCTGACCTTGACGAACGGGGTTACAAACGCGATAAATCTCGAACTCGTGGAGGAGTTGTCAAAAAACATTCAGGAAAGCAGCAAGGAAGCGCGTGGCCTGCTTTTGTGCGGTGGGGAAAAGTTTTTCTCCATCGGCTTTGACCTTCCGGCCCTGATAACAATGAGCAGAGCGGAATTGTCTGATTTCTTTTATAAATTCAATGACCTTGCGCTTGCTTTATACACCCTGCCTTTTCCGTCTGTCTGCGCCCTGGCCGGTCATGCGATTGCCGGCGGAAACATCCTTGCGCTTGTCTGCGATTTCCGGTTTGCCTGCTCCGAAGCAAGAAAAACAGGGTTAAATGAAATCAGGCTGGGGCTTCCGGTTCCCTACCTCGCCGATATGATTTTGCGTCAGCTCGTTGGTGATCGGGCGGCAACCGAAATGCTGTACGGCGGGGAGTTCATCTCTTTAACCGACGCAGCCGAGATTGGACTGATCGATGAGACATATCCGAAGGAGCGGTTGAAAGCGGCCGCGCTGGAGAAAATCGCCGGACTTGCAACCCTCGATGCTCATGCGTTTTCCGCAGTAAAAACGAATCGGACAGAAGGGATCAAGAACAATTACGAAAAAAACGCTCGGGTTAAAAACGAGTTTTTCATCGATTGCTGGTTTAGTGAAGCGACCCGGAAAACGCTTCTTGCTGCCGCCCGGAAATTTTGAAAATCGCAAATGCTGAATCTGCCCCGGTAGAGCGTTAATATTTATATTGAAACAAATACAGACACATAACTATGAAAAAGCAAAAAGTTGTTATCCTCGTAAGCGGGGGAATGGATTCGGTAACAGCGCTCTATGACGCCTCCAAGAAATATCGCGTCATCTGCGGTATGAGCTTCGATTATGGCGCGAAACACAACGCCCGGGAGATTACGTTTGCCGCATTTCACTGTCAGAAACTGCGAATACCCCATTTCGTCATTCCCCTTGATTTCATTGGCGATCTGTTTACTTCCGATCTCCTGACCTCGGGTGGGGAGATTCCCGAGGGGCATTACGAAGAGGCAACGATGAAACAGACCGTGGTTCCGTTTCGCAACGGCATCATGATGGCGATTGCGGCGGGATATGCCGAAAGCGTCGGGGCCGAGGGGATTGTAATTGCCGCGCACCAGGGGGACCATGCAATCTATCCGGACTGCCGGGAGGAGTTTATGGCTTCCATGGGGGAGGCGATTCGGCTGGGCACTTACAGGCAAATCGAGGTGATCCGTCCGTTCATTGCCATGAACAAGGCCCAGATCGCAAAACGTGGTGAAGAGCTGCGCGTGGACTTTTCTTATACCTGGTCATGCTACAAGGGGGGAGATATCCATTGCGGTCGCTGCGGAACCTGCGTGGAGCGCCGGGAGGCGTTCATCATTGCGGGGGTTAAGGATTTAACTGTTTATGCCCACGAGGGGCCGCTTCCCGCCAAACCCGGCAATTAACGAAAGAAGCCATGCGCATCTCAGAGACCTTTTATTCCCTGCAGGGCGAGGGAATTTTGACCGGCCAGCCTTCCGTTTTTATCCGCACGGCAGGCTGCAATCTTCACTGTCGCTGGTGCGACTCGGCATATGCGGCCGGGCAGGCCCGGGGAGAGGAGCGAACCATTGACTGTCTCGTTCAGGAGGTTTGTCGTTATCCGACCAGATTCTGCGTAATTACGGGCGGCGAACCAATGCTGGCCGAAGGCATCCACGAGCTTACCAAACGACTGGTTGCCTGCGGCCGGCATGTGACAATCGAAACGGCCGCCACGCGTGCCCCGGACGGAATTGCCTGTTCGCTTGCGTCTTTGAGCCCCAAACTTTCCAACTCGACGCCGGACGTGGGTGTTGCGGAGGCCGTCCGCATCCGCCAAGAAGCGCAGCGCCTGCAGCCTGATGCGCTCAGAGACTGGATTGACCATTATAATTATCAACTTAAATTCGTAGTCTGTTCACCTGCGGATATAGATGAAATACTGGATTTGCTGGAAAAACTGGGGAGAAACATTCCGCCGGAGCGGGTGCTGCTGATGCCGGAAGGCGTCGAGCCAGCCTCCCTGACAAGGGCTGCCGAAAATATAATTCCGGCCTGCAAGGAGCATGGTTTCCGTTTCTGCGACCGATTGCAGATTCGGCTTTACGGAAACAAGAGGGGAACGTAATAATTATGACTTATCGCATTTGCAAGACCATCGAGATCGAGAGCGGACATATGCTCACCAAGCATCATGACAACTGCAGGTATCCGCACGGCCATTCCCGCCAGGTCGAACTTATTCTGGAAGCCGACGAGCTCGATGCAAACGACATGGTGTGTGATTTTTCGGTTTTGAAGATTGCCCTGAAGGGGTTTCTCGATTCTTTCGATCACGCCATGTGCATGAATACAAAGGATCCGCTGTATGAAACCTTCAAAAAAGCATACGGCGACAGGGTGATCGGCTTTGACGACACCGACCCCACGACGGAGGTGATCGCCGGGATGATATTTGCTCAAGCCCGGGAGGGTCTCGAAAAGTACGCCCGAAAAAAGAGGCAGCCCTATTTTCTGGCCAAGGGGGTAAGACTGGTGCGGGTGAGAGTCTGGGAAACATCGACCAGTTGGGCGGAGTTTGAACAATAAATCATTGAAAGACAGTCAGCCGTATATTTTTTGGAGATTTTCATGTCGGAAGAGATGATGAGCACCAAAGAGCTTTCCAGTTATTTGAATATCCACGAGAAACAGATTTACGCGCTGATCCGTGCCGGCAGAATTCCGGCAACCAGGCTCACCGGGAAATGGCTGTTTCCGAAAAAGGTAATCGATCAGTGGATAGAGGATAATTCGAAGGATGGATTGGCGCAGGTAAAAAAGAAAGGGGAAAGGATTGCCGGCGCCCTTTTGGCATCGGGCAGCAATGACCCTGTGCTTGACATCCTCCAGACCTGCCTCAAAAAGTCTCACCCGGAGTTCTACATATTTTCAGCGAATACCGGCAGTACGGAAGGAATGGAATCGCTGGACAGGGGTTTTACAGACATAGCCTGGTCGCATCTGTTTGATCCGGAAACCGGGGAATACAACATCCCGTACCTTGCCAAACTGCTTCCCCATATCAAGGCGGTGGTTGTCAATCTGTTCTACCGGGAGCTGGGATTCTTGACGGTGTCCGGGAATCCCCTCAACATAAGGGGCTTTGAGGACTTGACAAAGCCCGGCCTCCGTTTTCTGAATCGGCAGGAGGGTTCCGGCACCCGCCTGCTCACAGATTTTCATCTGGCAAGATTGAATATCTCTCCAGGGTCCATCGTCGGGTATTATGATGATGTCTATACCCATATGGAAACGGGACTGGGGGTTTTTTCCGGCGAGGTGGATACCGGCATTGCCACAAAAGCGGTGGCCAGCATTTTTAATCTCGATTTTATCCCGGTTGTCAAGGAACGTTTTGATCTGATCTGCGACCAGACGGTATTCTTTCAGAAGGGTGTTCAGGCGCTGGTCGCGGAATTGGGCGGCGACGTTTTCCGCAGGCGCGTCTCGCATTTGGGGAGCTATGATTTTAGCGATGCCGGGAAAATACTGTATGCAATGTCTTGAAAAACGCCTTTTGTTAGCGTAAGGGGCGGTGTGTTCTGGCCATTGCTCCGCGGGCGGGCATCCATAGAGGAAGCTTGACAAAAAAGAGTTGGTATAATCAGCGCAATTGTTATATCAGTCAAACCCGCATTGAGAAGAAGCATCGAGAATGTTTATTGCGGTTGCCCGTATTTACGATTTTTTGGGCGCCTTGACCTGAAGTTTGTCGGCGATAATAAATAGAAGAGGGGGAGCGTGGATGGCAACAAAAAAGGTAGTGAAAAAACAGGAGAAGTCATCCTTTGGGCGCCGCATGAAAGACGCCCGCGAAAAAATGGGGATCAGCATCGAGGATCTTGCCCTGGAGACGGGATATGTGCATGAGAATCTGAGCGCGGTTGAAGAGGGAAGAAGTGTGCCGCCCGTTTCGCTTGTCCTCCAGTTGAGCCGTGCGTTGAAAATGAACATGGATGAGCCGGAGTCCAATGGACAGGGAACCACCTCCAAAAGGCGCACCAAGGGTCACAAGATGCGGGTTGATTCCTATGCCTATACGGTGCTGAGCAAGCCGGGGACGGACAAACACCTGCGCGGCTATCTGGTGAACGTCGATGCCAACACCGAGCATAAGGGGGTCGAGTACCACCATGAAGGCGAGGAGTTCGAATATGTGCTGAGTGGCGCCGTGACCGTTCAGGTCGGAGAAAATATAACAAAGCTTTCCAAGGGGGAAAGCATCCACTTCAATTCCGGGTTGCGCCACAAACTGAGTAACCCGAATTCAGAGCCAGCCGAGCTTCTTGTTATCATTTACGTTCCCTGAATTGGAGGAGAAAAAAGATGGCTTTTGAACTGACCCAGGAACAGGAAATGATTCGGCTGATGGCGCGGGATTTCGCCAAAAAAGAACTTGAGCCGTTTGCCGGAAAGTGGTCGCAGGAAAAGATTTTTCCGGAAGCGGCAATCAAAAAAATGGGGGAGTTGGGACTTTTGGGAATGATGATCCCCGCCGAGTACGATGGCGCCGGCGCCGGAGCGGTCAGTTATTGTCTTGCCCTTCAGGAGATTTCCTATGCCTGTGCCTCAACGGGAGTCACCATGTCGGTGACAAACCTCTCTTCCGATCCCGTTTTTAAATATGGCAGCGAAGAGCAAAAGCGGCGTTACCTGATGCCGCTGGCAAGTGGAAAAACGATTGGGGCATTCGCCGTTACCGAGCCGGATGCCGGTTCGGACCCCGGTTCAATGACAACCCGCGCCGAGGACAGGGGGGATCACTACATAGTAAACGGTTCCAAGGTATTTATAACAAATGCCGGTTATGCCGGGGTTATTAACCTTATCGCCCGGACCGGCGCTGATAAATCGAACCGCGGGCTTTCGGCTTTCATCGTGACCCCGGATATGCCCGGTTTCAAAATCGGCCGCAAGGAAGACAAGATGGGGCTGTGCGCCTCCAATACCGTCGAGCTCCTTTTTGACGACTGTATTGTGCCAAAGGATAATCTCATCGGCAAGGAGGGATTGGGATTCAAGATTGCGATGGTGGCCCTGGACAGCGGGCGCATTGGCATCGCCTCGCAATCCCTGGGGATTGCCCGGGCCTGTCTCCATGAGGCTATCGAATACGCAAAGACCAGGAAGCAATTTGGCAAAAGTATCGGTTCTTTTCAGGCAATTCAGTGGATGATTGCCGATACTGCCGCGGAAATCGAGGCGGCCCACTGGCTGACGCTGGCAGCGGCGGAAAGGAAGGATCGGGGAATTCCTTTTACACGGGAAGCGTCGATAGCAAAACTGTTCTCCTCGGAGATGGCCAACAGGGCGGCATACCGGGCCCTGCAAATCCACGGCGGGTATGGATACATGAAGGAGTACAAGGTAGAGAGGCTTTACCGCGACGCCAGGGTAACCGCCATTTATGAGGGGACTTCCGAGGTGCAGCGGCTTGTGATCGCCCGCGAGGTCATGGCGGACTAACGCTTGTGGATAATGAAGTCAAGATGATAAATGCTGATTGATCCTTTAGATACGAGCAGGATTGCCATAATTGGACCGGGACGTCTCGGAACGTCCTTTGCGTACAAGTTTGGCAGAGACGGCAAGCGTGTTGCCATCTACTACAAGGACGTTGACTTCTGCCGGGCCATTAACCGGGAGCATATCAACCCGAGGCATCTCACCGAGGACATCGCCCGGCGCCTCGGCGGCATGGATCTGGTGCCCCGCCTCGCTAAGACTGTCAAGGCGACGAATGATCTCGGCCGTATCGTAGATGAGAGCGACTTTATCTTTCTTTCTGTCACGATGGACCGTCTGCCCGAGATACTCGATCAGATCGAACCGATTTTGCAGCGCAAGATAACCAATACATGCTTTATTTCACCGATAAAGGGGCTTTCCGCCGTAGAAAAGGTCTGCCAGCTTATAACCCCCTCGCAGCTTATCGCCAACCGTTTCTACCGAATGAGCGAAAAGATCTCGATTGTTTCTTTGGGGGGGCCTTTTTTCGACATGGATGTCGCGCTGGGGAATCCCGTCTGTCTTACCGTGGCGGGGCCGAAGCAGATCTGCGCCACCATCCGCAAGGAGTTTCTCGGCGCCAATCGCCGGGAGCTGACCTCTCTGTATAATTTTGACATAGTCGGGGCGGAGGCCTGCGGGGCGCTCAAAAATATCGTGGCAAATTTAAAAGGGGTTACCGATTGCCTTGGGTTGGGCGATTCGATCCCGGGGACCATTTTCTCCCGTTCCGGAGTGGAGATTCGCGCTTTGTCAAAGATTCTGGGGGGCAGCTTTCAGGCCTTTCAAAGCCAGGCCGGCGTCGGCGACATGTATGTAACCCTTGCGTCCGAAGCGAGCAAAAATCATCGTTACGGGAGCTATTTCTACGAGATGTTCAACGGCAATCCGGTTGATACCCACTTAAGCGTACTAAGAAGGATAGACGGCAAACCGGAAGGCCCCAATACGATCTTGAACGTTCACAAGTTTCTGGAAAAGCGCAATATGTACAGCCCGATTTTTCACTGTGCGTACAAGATTTTCAACGAGGAGCGCAGCCGGGAGGCGATAAAGGAGCAGATCATTAATGCCACCCAGTTTGACCGCCGGACCAGGGAGTACATCGGTCCCGTTTCCCGCTTGCTTTATCGCCTTTTCCCGAATCTTTGGTACCGGCGGCACCGGGGGTTGCTTTCCAAACCGTAACTTGAAGTTTCTCTGTATTTTTTACTGATCGCCGAACCAGTTCCATTTTTAGGCAAAAAATTTTGCCATAAAAAAAATGTTGACAGAAATTGTTTGATTGTGTTAGGCGAGAACCGCATATCGAATTAATAATGTTCGGGGATAGACGCATGGATTCAAAAAATGTAATGCTTTTCTGGTGGTGGCAGACGATAAGCGTCTGCCCTTAATCCTTTAAAAAGGGGTGTGGGCAGGGGGAGACCCTACCCATTGCTCTTGATAAGTCACAAAACAAAAGGCCATGGGAGGATCCCGTGGCCTTTTGTTTTGTCTTGTCAGGAGCTTTTATCAACCAACTTTAAAAAGGAAAGGAGAAAATTGTTATGCAGACCAAAGTCGTTCTTGAGGATTACGAAATCCCGAAACAGTGGTACAACATCCAGGCGGATTTGCCGAAACCGATGAGTCCCCCCCTCCATCCGGGAACCGGAAAGCCGGTAACCGCGGAGGATCTGGCGCCGATCTTTCCGATGAACCTGATCGAGCAGGAGGTCAGTCAGCAGCGCTGGATCGATATTCCCGGCGAGGTGCTCGACAAGTATCTGCTTTGGAGACCGAGCCCGCTTTACCGGGCGCGCAATTTCGAAAAACTCCTCGATGCCCCGGTGAAGATTTATTACAAAAACGAGGGAGTCAGCCCTGCCGGTTCCCACAAACCGAATACGGCGATAGCCCAGGCATATTACAATAAGGCCTTCGGCATTAAGCGCCTTTCGACGGAAACAGGCGCCGGCCAGTGGGGAAGCGCCCTTGCCATGGCCTGCCAGATGTTTGGTCTGGAATGCCGGGTATTTATGGTTAAAGTCAGCTACGAGCAGAAACCTTACCGGCGTTTGATGATGAACACATGGGGGGCGAATTGTTTCGCGAGTCCGAGCAACCTGACTGAGGCGGGGCGGCAGGTATTAGCCGAGCATCCCGATTCCCCCGGAAGTCTCGGAATTGCAATCAGTGAGGCGGTGGAAGATGCAGTCTCTCATGAAAATTCTCGCTATGCCCTGGGCAGCGTTTTGAATCATGTCCTGCTCCATCAGACAATCATCGGTCTCGAGGCGCAAAAGCAGTTTGAGAAGATCGGCGAGTATCCCGATGTCGTCATCGGCTGCGCGGGCGGCGGCAGCAATTTTGCCGGGATTGCCCTGCCTTTTGTTTGTGACGAGATACACGGCAAGCAGTTGCGGATACTTGCCGCGGAGCCTGCCCTCTGTCCGACGATGACGCGGGGGCCGTTCGCCTATGATTTCGGCGATCTTGCCAAAAAAACGCCGCTTTTGCCGATGCACACTCTGGGCCACGATTACGTGCCTGCCCCCATTCATGCCGGCGGACTCCGCTATCATGGGATGGCGCCGATCGTCAGCCACCTGTTGAACCTGGGACTCATTGAAGCGCAGGCGTACAACCAGCTCGATACCTTCGATGCCGGCGTTAAATGGGCGAGAACGGAAGGGTTTATCCCGGCGCCGGAGACGACCCACGCCATTGCCGCCGTTGTTGCGGAGGCCCGGCGGGCAAAGGAAGAGGGAAAAGAGCGAACGATTCTTTTCAACTGGAGCGGTCACGGGCTGGTCGATCTGGCGGCCTATGACGCCTATCTCAATGGCCGACTTGATGCCTATGAGTTTTCTGACGATGAGATGAAAAGGGCGCTCAAGGCGATCGAAGGCCTTCCCAAGCCTTAGAAAAAGGTAGAAATTCCGGGACCAGCTACAAACAGTCGGTCCCGGAATTTTTTTGCCATTTATCTTTTGTAAATGCCCTTGTGAATGGACTGCCGGCTTTCGGGAAAGCGCTTCTTTAGTGGCAGCTTTACCCAATAATGTGATAAGGAAGAAAAAACAGGGGGGCGCGATGGAACGTAAGGATGAAAAAACAAGCGATTATAAAACCCTGATAATCAGATGTCCGCGCCTCGGCGGGGAAGTTCCCTTTGCCTATTGTGAAAAGGAGGGGGGCGATCTTCCCTGCCGAATGGTTGTGGGCTGCTGGGAGGGAATATTTTTGGTCGAGAATCATCTGCGGGAAACACTGTCAGAGGAAGCGTGGATAAGACTTAACAGTCAGCCGCCCAAGGATAAACTGACAAATATCCTCGATATTGTTGAGAAGGCAAAAAAACGGATAAAATAAATTAATTATCAACAGGATTGGGAGTGGAAACGGAGCTGTTCGATAAAAAAACCCCGGGAACAGACAACCGACCGCTGGCCGATCGGATGCGCCCGCGGAGTCTTGATGAATACCTTGGCCAGGGGCATCTCCTTGCTGGCGATACCCTTTTGAAAAGGGCCATTGCGGAGGATCGCCTTTTTTCGATAATATTTTGGGGGCCGCCCGGTTCAGGAAAGACAACCCTGGCCCGAATATTGGCCAAAGAGACCAAATCCCATTTCATCAGTTTTTCCGCTGTGCTCTCCGGAGTAAAGGAAATACGCTCTGTCGTTGAGGAGGCATCCGGGCTGCTTCGTCTCAGCGGCCGCCGGACGATTCTCTTTGTGGACGAGATTCACCGCTTCAACAAGGCCCAGCAGGACGCCTTTTTGCCCCATGTCGAAAGCGGCCTGATAACCCTGATCGGCGCGACCACGGAGAACCCGTCGTTTGAGGTTATCTCGGCGCTATTGTCCCGGATGCGGGTTCTTACCCTCAAGCCGTTTACCGTCGAGGAACTTTCCGGGATCATCAGGAACGCCCTGACTGACGCCGAGCGCGGGCTGGGCGCCCTCAATCTGGAGATCGAGCCGGACGCCCTCCTGCAAATTGCCGATTATGCCGATGGCGATGCCCGAACTGCGTTGAACAATCTCGAAGCGGCAGCTTCGCTTGTGGACAAAGGCTTGGAAAGTAACGGCCTGATCACCCGTGCAGTTGTCGAGCGGGCGATTCAAAAAAAGGCGCTCCTTTATGATAAAGATGGCGAAGAACACTACAATCTGATCTCGGCGCTGCACAAAAGCCTCCGGGGCAGCGACCCGGACGCGGCAGTTTACTGGCTGCGGCGGATGCTCATGGCGGGCGAAGATCCCCTTTATCTCGTCAGACGGATGATCCGCTTTGCCTCGGAGGATATCGGGAATGCCGATCCCCGGGCGCTGGGCGTGGCAATCGATGCGATGCAGGCGTACCATTTTCTCGGTTCGCCGGAGGGGGAACTGGCGCTTTTCCAGGCGGCCGTTTATCTTGCCACGGCAACGAAGAGCAACGCCCTTTATGAGTGCTACGGCAGAACTGGACATGCCATAGAGAAAACCGGCGCTCTTCCCGTGCCGCTGCATATCCGCAACGCCCCCACTGGTTTGATGAAGGAGTTGGGCTACGGGAAGGGATATCTCTACGCCCATGATTTTTCGGATGCATTTGTTGCCCAGGAATATCTGCCCGACGAACTCCGCGGCGAAAAGGGGCGCTTCTATAAGCCGACAGACCGGGGTTATGAGAAGATCATCCGGGAACGAATCGAACAATGGCGGCTGATGAAGAATTCCGATGCCGCAAGACGAGAAAAAGGTAAAAGGTGAAAGGTAAAAAGTGAAAAGTGAAAAGTGAAAAGTGAAAGGGATGTCCCTTTTTTCGGGAATTGTCTGGCAGCGGAGACTTTTTTATCGGAGTTGGCATATTTATTGGTTAAGTGGAAGTTAAAATGGACAAAGGGACACGGGTTAATAACAAAAGGGGAGGTTCAAAGAACCCCCCCTCATTCAGGAGTTGGAAAGCTTGTTGGCCTTCCTTTTCTATTTCAGCGCTGTTTGATCGTGCCCGCGATCAGTCAGCATGTATCTTTGTAGATTTATACAGCATTAAGTGTGCCATAGATAGGTAATGCCGATAAGGCAATGAAATAATTTATAATTATAGTATGGCGATCGATACTGTCTTTCCCTGCTTTCCCAAAAGGGAGGCAATAAATGTCGCCCCGGATGATTTTAATAATAATTAAAGTGAATGATAACAGTTACTTTTAGAAGGAGGGCCTTTTTGTCAGCAATCGACAAAAATGTCGAAACGTCTTTATTCCGACCGCTGTTCGGTGAACCGTCAACCAATTAAGGGGGTTTCTAACTTTTATGGAAAGTTTTTATG
Organism: Syntrophobacterales bacterium; assembly: GCA_019429105.1. NCBI lineage: Bacteria > Pseudomonadati > Thermodesulfobacteriota > Syntrophobacteria > Syntrophobacterales > Syntrophobacterales bacterium. Next base: position 42,288 of record JAHYJE010000022.1, on the reverse strand, counting down.
AATTCTGAAGAAAATATCACCCGTCTGCGGGGCGCTCATCGGTTCAAGTTCCGGTTTATCCAACCTTTCGCTGTCATCCTGGTCAGCGCCATTTTCATTATTCTTATCTTGACCATGGGCTTGAGCGATATGCGGCGCAGTGAACGAATGCTGAGCGGCTTTATCGAAGATCAGGGCCGGCGGATAATTGGGGTAGTGGAAAAGCTGACCGAGGAAAATCTGAAAAACATGATTGCGGCCTCTCAGAAAACTCCGGGAAGCGTCGCCATCTCCCTGAAAGAGCAGATATTTTCTCCCGATACGCTGCTAACCGAAAAGATCATCGCGATGGGCAGGGAAATAGACAATCACTGGAAAAAGGAGCATATCAGCGGTTCATATATAGATGAATTTGCACGCAAAAAGAACATCTGGCTGGTAGCCGTCCTTAATGCCGCTGGTGACGTCATTTTCCAGAGCCGGCTGGTCGCCGAAAACCTGCGTGCCGACGTTCAGGAGAAAAAAAACATAAAACAAAGCGCCGCGGAGCTTATCAAGGGGTTAAACACCCTGAACCGGCAAAAGAAAATCGGCTTTATTGCCATGAGCCGCAAGGATGAAAGCGGAACCATTGTTCTTGCCCTTGACCGGGAGAGTATGCGTTATTGGGGAATGAGGGTTTCCGTGGAACGGGCGATAGAGAAACTGGGGAAGGGTCAGGGGCTACTTTACCTCGCCATAAGCGATGCCAAGGGGCTTGATCTCGGTAGTATCGGGTTCATGTCGGGTGAGGGAAGGCTGGATGATTCGCTGAGAAGCAGCATCCTTTCCGGCGCCATGAGGTTCAAAAGCGCGAAAACAAGCCGTGGAGAAAACAGCGTTCAGGAAATAACAGCCCCTTTTTACCTCGGGAAAGAGACTCTGGGTGTTATTATTCTGGGCCTCGACCGGGGGAACACCGACAAAATATTGATGGAAAACAGGAGGAACGTCTATCTGTTTCTTGTTTTTGTGATCGCGATTACCCTGCTTTCGCTGTGGCTTCTTTACCATAATCAGAACCGGCACCTGGGGCGGGTAGTGGAGATGACCAGACAACTGGAAAAGGCTGAAAGGCTCTCCTCTCTGGGGATGCTTGCCGCCGGCGTTGCCCACGAGATTCGCAATCCGCTAAACGCGATCAGCATGGCCAGCCAACGCCTGAAGAGGGAATTCCCTCCCTCTGAACTGGGAAAGAAAGAAGAATTTGATACGATAACAACGGTCATTCGCGACGAGATCAGACGTTTGAACGGAATCATCGAGGAGTTTCTGACCTTTTCCAAAAGCAGGCGCCTGGAGCTGCGGGAAAGCGCCGTCCAGGATGTTTTGCGGAAGATTGTGAATCTGGCTTCCGCAGAGGCCTCCGCGAAGGGCGTCAGCATCAGGGCCGATTGGCCCGAAGAACCGATCGTGATCCCGATGGATATGGACAAGCTCCAGCAGGCCCTGCTGAATTTTGTCAAGAACGCCGTGGAGTCGATCAGCGGCACAGGCGACGTGACCCTTGCCATCATCAATGAGGAAAAGGGTCTGGTTAAAATCATAATCACCGATACGGGATGCGGATTGACCCCGGAAGAGGTGGAACGGATTTTCAATCCGGAATACACGACAAAGGAAAAGGGCTTTGGCCTTGGTCTTTCGCTGGCCCACGAAATAATCCGCGGACATGGGGGAGAGATACGGGTGAAAAGCCAAAAGGGTGAGGGGACGGTATTCGAGATATTTATGCCGACAGAAAGGCTCAAGGAAAAGGCGGCGGCAAAATAATGAAAAAACTAAATATACTGGTTGTTGATGACGGGCGTTCGCAGCGAGAGATGTTGAGGGATTTCCTGAAAAAGGAGGGGCACTCGGTCGGTGAAGCGGAAAACGGGCCACTGGCCATTCAGCAGGTCAGGGATAGACACTTCGATCTGCTGCTGCTCGACTATAAAATGCCCGGGATGGACGGAATGGAGGTTCTTCAGTCGGTAAAAAAGATAAATCCCGAGATTGATGTGGTTATTATTACCGCGTTCGGGACGATCGAGACGGCCGTGGAGGCGATGAAGGCGGGCGCACTGGATTATATCACGAAGCCGGTTGAATTCGATGAGCTGCTCCTTTTGGTGGGGCGCGTCTCGGAACGGAGGACGCTGATCAGGGAAAATGAAATTCTCCGCGATCACCTCGGTCAGAAAGGCGTCTCCACGGATAAAATAGTCTTCCGCAACGAAAAGATGGGCGCCCTGATCAATATGGCGGGAAGGGTTGCGGCAAGCCGGGCGACGATCCTGCTGCAGGGGGAAAGCGGGACGGGCAAGGAGCTTTTTGCCCGCCTGATCCACAATCTGAGCCCGCGGTCGGAAGGAAGAATTATTGCCGTTAATTGCGGTGCCTTGAACGAGAATCTGTTGGAGAGCGAGCTTTTCGGCCACGAAAAGGGGGCGTTTACCGGCGCTGCTGCGCGGCGGATCGGCCGGTTCGAGGAGGCGGACGGGGGGACGCTTTTTCTCGACGAGATCGGCGAGCTTTCGCCGCAGGTGCAGGTGAAGCTGCTGCGATTTTTGCAGGAGCGGGAGTTTCAGCGTCTCGGCGGCAATCAGACCCTGCATGCCGATGTCCGGGTGATCAGCGCGACCAACCGCGATCTGGAAAGGATGGCGAAGGGAGGAGGGTTTCGGGAAGACCTCTTCTACCGGCTCAATGTCGTTACAATGCAGTTGCCGCCGCTTCGGGAGCGCAAGGAGGACATCCCGCCGCTCATCGACCATTTTCTTGTGCGCTATGCCAGGGAAAACTCCAGAGAAATTGAGGGGACAAGCAGCGAGGCGCTGGATATGCTGCTCAAATACGACTATCCCGGAAACGTCCGGGAACTGGAAAACATCATAGAAAGAGCGGTCGTTATTGCCCGGGAAGATATTATCTCCGTTGCCGATCTACCTTTTGGCGAGGGAATCGAAGAAACGGACGGGGGAAAAAAGACGGAGGATGGGGTTCTGCGTCAATCGGTTGAGGAGCTGGAAAGAAAGTTGATTGCCGAGGCGATGGAAAAAACCGGCGATCATCAAAGCCGCGCGGCCGCGCTTTTGGGCATCAGCGAAAGGATGCTCCGCTATAAGCTAAAAAAATACGGTCTGAAGGCGGGGCAGTGATAAGAGGGCGCGGATTTTTTCCAAACGGCGTTCCTCCTCCCGGTAGAGGCGATGCGCCTCCTCGATGGAGGTCTGCGCGAATATTACGATGTTGCCGGGCAGGGCTTGGGCCACTTTCTTGAGATCTGCCGTGATGACGGTGGCGATTTTGGAATAGCCCCCGGTTGTCTGTTCCACCAGAAGAATGATAGGTTGGCCGTCGGCGGGAATCTGAATGTTTCCCGGCACAACAGGTTCGGTTATAATGCTTTGGGGCGCATCCGGGTCATGCTCGATGAGGGGTCCCCTAAGTCTGTACCCCATCCGGTCGCTTTGCGCCGTTACTTCATAGCGGGCTGTAAAAAACAGGTCGAGAGCTCCCTTGAAGGAGCCTTCCTGTGGTCCCGGGATTGCCGCCAATACAAGCTCTTTTGGATATTCAGGAATAAATTCAGAAGGTAGGAGGAGAGGCTGTTCCAGCAGGGCGGCTTTTCCCTTTTTCAATATATCCCCCTTCACCAGCGCCCGTCCCTGGAAGCCGCCGAAGCCGGCCCGGACGAAAGTGGAGCGGCTTCCCATGACAACCGGCGCAGCAAACCCGCCGTTCACCGCAAGATAGGCCCGGCATCCCTTTTCCGCCAGGGGAATCCTGATGACATCCCCTTTTTTTATCCGTAGGGAACGCCACGCCGGGACTGGAGTTTTGTTGATTGTCATTCCCATTTCCGCGCCGGCGATCGCGATATCGGCCGCCTCCATCGCCTCAAGAATGGGTCCCATGACCGTTATTTCCAAAACGCCCATATTTTCCTGATTTCCGACAAGCAGATTGGCAATGCGACAGGCAGAGGAGTCAAGCGCCCCGGAAGGGGGAACTCCCCTGTCGAGAAAGCCGAAACGGCCGAGATCCTGGATGGTCGTGAGCGCTCCCGGGTTTTTGACGATAAAAATATCCATCAGGAGTGCTCCTTTTTGTATATTCTATCGAATTCATTCGCGGATATGGGTTCAAAGCGGATACGGTCCCCCGCCTTGTAAAGAAAGGGGTTTTCTCTCTCCGGGGCGAACAGCCTGAGCGGCGTTTTGCCGATTATCTGCCAGCCACCGGGACTTTCGACGGGATACATGCCGGTCTGCATCTCCGCTATTCCCACGGAGCCGGCGGGAATACTGACGCGCGGCGTTTCCCGGCGGGGAGTTTTCAGCCTTTCGTCCATCCCTCCGAGGTAACAGAACCCCGGTGTGAAGCCGATCATGTAAACGGGATATTCGCGGGAGGAGTGGAGCTGGATGATTTCTTCGGTTTTGAGCCCCGTATGCGCTGAGACGATGGCGATGTCTGGCCCCCATTCGTCGCCATAGCGGACGGGAATGGAAACAAGCTGCGCCTCCGGCCGGAGCGCGTGGTTGTGGTAATTTTCGATGCTGCTTATTTCCCTTTTCAATATATCCGGTTCTGTCAGGAGGGGGTCGTAAATAATCGCGAAAGAGCGGTAGGCGGGCACAACGGCTTGCACGCCCTGCGGCGGATTATGGCGAAGCAGCGAAGAGATTGCGAGCACTTTTTCGTTTACGGAAAGAGCGATGCCCTCGCCGTAATCAACCAGCAGCGCCCGGTCCCCGCTCATTCTGAAGTGCGGTTCTTCAAAAAGATGAGGCATAGTTTTCAAAACACTTAATTTAAAGACCTGACCCCAATCCCTTCGGCTTCCAGCGCCTGTCTGATGGCGCGGGTATGCTGGACAGCGGAGGGGTTGTCGCCATGCAGACAGAGGGTGTGGATTTCCATCTGGAGCCGGGAGCCGTCAACGGCGATTACCTCGCCGTCAATGGCCATCCGCAGGGCCTGCTCGACGCTCCGTTTAGGATCCTCGATCACGGCGCCGGGACGTTTGCGCGAAGTGAGTTTACCGTCCGGGTCGTAGGTGCGATCGGGAAACGCTTCGAAGGCGACCCTGATCCCCGTTTCAGCGGCGATTTTTTGCGCCAGTGCAGCCTGGGCGCCGCCGAGGACTACCCAGATAAGATTGCAATCGACCGCGGCGATTGCCTCCGCGATTGCCCGGGATAGATTTTCATTGCCGACGCTCATGTTGTAGAGATTGCCGTGCGGCTTTACATGCTGCATCTTTGCCCTGTGCAGACTGCAAAAACCTTTTAACGCGGCAACCTGGTAGATGACAAAATCGCGAACCTCAGCGGAGGTGCAATCCATGTTGCGCCGTCCGAATCCGACCAGATCGGGGTATCCGGGATGCGCGCCTACGGCAACGCCGTTTTCCCGGGCAAGCTTGACTGTTTTGTTCATGACCTGCGGATCGCCGGCATGGTACCCGCAGGCGATATTCGCGGAACTTATGTGCTTTATCACCTCGCCGTCCATGCCAAGGGTGTAGGCGCCGAAGCTCTCGCCCATGTCGCAGTTGATGTCAATTTTTTTCATTGCCGACTCCTTTGCTGAATCAGGAAATGTCGCTTGTCCTCATCCATTGTTCCAGCCGCGCTTAAAGTTACAACCCAAAGGCGCTACTTGCCGATCATCCGGTTCGGTAGATAAAGGGCGATTTCCGGAAAGACCGTAAGCAGAACGGCGGCCAGCAGCATGATCAGAAAAAAGGGAAGAGCCGCCTTGGCGATCGTTCCCAGGTCGTCATTGTTCAGCCCGCTGATGACGAACAGGTTGAAGCCGACCGGCGGCGTTATCTGGGCGAGCTCGATCATCAGGACAAGATAGATGCCGAACCAGACCGTGTCGAATTTTGCGGCCTGTATCAACGGAACGACGATTGGCGTCGTCATGACGATCATCGAAAAGCCGTCGATGAGGCAGCCGAGAACGAGATAAAGGGCTGTCAGAATGACGATCAGCATGTAGGGGGAAAGCCCCATTTCGGTAACCAGCGTTGTCAGCGCCCGGGTAATTCCCATGTAGCCGATAACGTTGGAAAGGTACGCCGCCCCCATGACGATCAGCATGATCATGGAGCTTGTTTTTACCGTGCCGATGAGACTCGTTTTGAAAACCCCCCAGTCCAGGCTGCTGGTGATCAGGGCAAAAAACAGGGCGCCGATGACGCCGATTGCCCCGGCTTCCGTCGGCGTCGCCCAGCCCATGTAGATGCTGCCAAGGACGAAGAGAACAAGAATGACAACCGGCAGAATGGCCGGAATGGCGAGAAAACGCTCCTTCCAGGTGTTTTTCTCAGCGCTGCGCGGCGCCAGCTCGGGCGAGATCAGGCAGCGCAGGATGATATAACCGCTGAACAGGGAGGCGATCAGGAAGCCGGGGATAAAACCGGCAATGAATAGCTTGCCGATGCTGACATCCCCGATTATCCCGTAAACAAGCATCATCATGCTGGGCGGGATCATGAACCCCAGTGTTCCCGCTCCGGCCAGCGAGCCCATCGACAGGCTGTGGTTGTACCCCCGTTTTTCCAGCTCGGGGATGGTTATCTTGCCGACGGTTGCGGTAGTGGCGGCGGACGAGCCGCTGACGGCGGCAAAGAACGTGGAGGCAAAAATATTCACGTGGATGAGTCGTCCCGGAATGGAGTCCATCCACGGAGACAGCCCCCGAAAAAGGTTTTCCGAAATACTGCTGCGGAAGAGGATCTCCCCCATCCAGATAAAAAACGGCAGTGCCATCATTGCCGAGCCGCTGGTGTTGTTCCAGGCGATATTGGCCAGAATGGAGCCGAAGGAAACGTCGGTGAAGATAAAAAAGCTCCCCATGCCGACCAGAAACAGGGCTATCCCTATCCAGAGCGATCCGCCCAGGAAAACGATCAGCAGGGCTACAATGACTGCGGAAACTGTTCCTATATCAACGTTCACCGGGGTATCTCCTTTTGACCGAAAACAAAGAGTTTTTTTCGCTGTTTGGTTTATCGCCCCAGTTCATCGGTTTCCTCCAGGATGACGAGACCCTCCGTGTCATTTCTTAAAATTGCGATTCCCTTGAGAAATTCCGATAAAAACTGCAGCATGAACAAAAAGGAACCGAGGGGAAGGAAAATCTGCGGGATTGCCAGATAGCTTTCGGTAATCTGCATGGACTGTGTTTTATTGACGACGGAATCCCAAAAGAAAACAAATGTATAGCGCGTAAGCGCCGTGCAGAAGAGAAAGCCGGCGAGCGAACAGGCCATGTTGTAAATTACCCGCCGTTTGCCCCGCAAAAGGTGCGTCATTACCAAGACCCGGATATGCCCACGTTCGCGCAAGGTATAGGCAAGGCCCATGAAGGTAAGCATCGACATCAGATATCCCGAATACTCGTCGGAAATATAGATGGTTTTGCCGAGAACGGACCTCGTGACGATTTCCGCAACCACAATGATTAGAGCAAGGGCGACCAAAAAGCCGGAAATTCCGCCGCTTAAGCCGGAAATCCGATCAATGGCGGTGATAATTTTTTTCATGGATAATCTTTCGTTACTTCGTGTTTCGCCGTCCTGACAAGCCGGCGACAGCTCATCCCGGGGTTTTCACTATGGAAGGCAAGACCGACAAGCCTGTAAAATTTTCCAGGCTTGCCGATCTTGCATTTGAAGAAAAACAATTAATTAATGTTATCAGCGCTTTACCTTCTTCATGAACTCGTCGTAAATCTTTTTGCCATCCGCCGGTGCGCCTTTGAGCCAATCGGCGCGGATGCCTTCGGTAATTTTTTCCAGCTCGCCCACCATTTTGGTGGAGGGCTTCACCGTTTCAATGCCATTTTTGTTGCTGATGGCTTCCTGTTCTTTGTCCCAGGTCTTGACGTTTGCCCACATTGTGCCTTCCATCTCGCGTCCGATCTTTACGAGCAAGTCCTGCTGGGCCTTGGGAAGCTTGTTGAACGCCTTAAGATTGACGGTAACCATGTTGGTCGCGATGGTGATATTCAGGGGTTCAAAGTACTTGAGCACCTCCCAGAACTTGCCGTCAACGGCGGTCGGCGTCGAGGTCATGACGGAATCGATGAGGCCGGTTTGCAAAGAAGTATATACCTCGCTGAACGGAAGCGCGAAGGGGGTTGCGCCGACTGCCTCCATCACCAGGGCGCCGTTCTTGTCGTAGGTTCTGGTCTTCAACCCTTTGAGTTCCTGAAGGGTGGTAATCTTTTTCTTGGTCCAGAGACCGGCGCCTGGCCAAGGGGCGACGTAGAGGATTTTCTGCCCCCATTTCTGGGCGCTTTTGTCAAAGTAAGGACGGGAGATGTCGAGCAGAAGCCGCAGTTCGTCGAAATTCCGCACGAGGAACGGGAGGGTGACGATCTGGAAGGACTTCTCGTCCCCCGCGACGCCGCTGATGAGCATGTCGGAGACGGGAACAAGTCCGTCGCGCACGGCCTTCAGCAGATCCGGGCCCTTGTAGCCCAGGGCGCCGCCGGTGCTGACCACCATTTCCAAGTCGCCGTTTGTCGCCGTTTTCACTTTTTCAGCGAAATCCGTGAGGCCGACGCTGTGGAGATTTTTGGGAGGCCATACCGAATTGGCGTTCCAAACCGTTTTGGCGAGGGCGGGAGTAACAGTCACCCCCAAGATAAAGGCACATACCAACAAGACGCGAACAGCTTTTTTCATACAATTTTCCCCTTTCTTTTATGGTTTTACAAGGTTTTTATTTACAGCTCCAAGTAATTTTGAAGGCTGACCGAAACTTGATTCGTAACATTTATGCCGGCAATCGCCGCCAAACGGCAAAGCCCCAATGGCCGTTTCACCGACTGGTTTCCGGTGCAACGTGCCTGGTTTTGATAACCACCCGGACCACGGGAGGTTTGCCGCTTACGAAACGGATCTCCTTGGGGTAGCGAAGCGAGGGGGTGAAAGCCCGCTGGACATCCAGTTGCGACAAATCAACCGGCTCGGTGATGATTCGGACCCGTTTGCCGCTGAGAGTTTTGGGAATTAGCACCCGCGTCTCCCTGGGCGTCACCGTAATCGACTCTACCTCAATGCCGGCAGGAGGTTTGTTATCGGTAATGGCCTCGATTGGCACACTCACCGGGAGGAGACGCGAGGTTGACACGATGACCTTCTCCGGTCTTATGCTGGTCACGCTCAGATTCGGCGCATTTTTTACCATTTTCCCCGTCAGTAATATTTCCTGCTTGCCCGGACGGATTTTTTCAAGATCAAGCGATATTTTCAGGTCGGCAGGATTAAGGAGCTGCAGTGCCTGGGCTTGTCCCATCAGCATTACATTGGCTTCCGCAATTTTTGGTTCTTCTATAACCAGCTCCATGGGCGCGTTTAAGTACTCGATCGGCACTGCGAATTCCCGCCGGATTATCTCCCGCTGATAGCCGAAAACAACCCACAAGATGCAGGCCAGAACGATGGCGAGAACCTTCTCGCGGGTATTCTCCTTGAGCCAGCGGAGGAAGGGTTTCTGACGGGAAAGGGCGCCGTTCTTCTCGAAAAAAGCTTCCAACTCGACTCGCAGGGCAGACGCATTGGCAATTTTTCTAATTTTTTCTCCGCTGGCGAGGGAAATATCGCCGCTTTCTTCGGAGACCACGATGCAGATGGCATCCGATCTTTCCGAGAGTCCCAGTGCTGCGGTATGCCTGAGACCAAGGTTGCCTTGAGTGGAGGCATTGGCGGAAAGGGGAAGGTGGCATCCGAAACGCATGACCCGATTGCCTTCGACAAGGACGGCGCCGTCATGACCCGAGGAATGGGGATCGAAGACGCTGTCGAGCAGAGCTTTGCTGATTACTCCCGCTAATTCGTTGCCACCGGTAAGGTGACGATCCAGCGGATCCTTCCCCTGAATGACGATCAAGGCGCCTATTTTCTTGCGTGCAAAATCGGCCGCTGTTTCCGCCAGGATATCGGCGCTTTCGTTGAAGGAGGCTGCCGGCGAGAACATCTTGCGGAAGCGCCCGAGCATGGCGAGCCGCTCAAAAAATCGGCGCAGATCCTCCTGAAAAATAACGACAAGAACGAAAAGCAGGATGGCAAAGAAGGACTGGAGAAAGACGGTGGTCAGATAGAGTTCGAAGAAACGGGCGATGATATAAATAGCGCCTAATAGCGTGATTCCCAAAAAAACAAAACGCGACGCCCGATCCTTGAACCAGATGAGGATTGCCGAGATCATGAACGAGATGATCGCGATATCAAGTATATCCAATAAACGGATCATTTTTATAATCTTCAGGGTATATTCGAGCATGGCGAATCCCGTTTGGGTTCCCTTCATGTGAAAGATGGCATTTCCCCGGGTAAGGCAGTTCCTTCCCGTTCTTTTCTCACATGCATATAACCAAAAGCCCTTATAAGTGTCAAGAAATTATCCGTTGCGGGGAAGAATATCTGTTTCAGGAGGCTATTTGTCCTGCGATAACGCCTCTGGATTTACGCATGCATGTTTTTATTGTATTTTTTATGCGGTCTCGGATATATTCAGCGGCAAGGGCGAAAGGTCGCCGCTGCTATAAGGGGAAGAGGCTATGCTCGATCAGGTGCAGGGAAAAATGCTGGACAGCGTCGCGCAGATGATCGTGAACGCGAAACGCGTTGTCTGCTTTACCGGAGCGGGAGTCAGCACGGAATCGGGGATTCCTGATTTCCGCAGCCCAGGCGGCATCTGGACGAAGTTTGATCCGGATGATTTTACGATCGACAAGTTTATGAAAAGCCCGCAAACCAGACAAAAGCAATGGGAGCTGCTGCTGGCGGGCGGTTTGCTGACGGATGCTTCGCCCAATAGGGCGCATCGGGCCATTGCCGAACTGGAGAAGAGCGGCAAACTGGCCTGTATCATAACCCAGAATATTGATGGTCTCCACCAGAAGGCGGGCAACGACCCTGCCCGGGTTTTTGAACTCCACGGAAATGCCCGTACAGCGCGTTGTGTTGGCTGTCGTACCCGCTACCCCATTGAAGAAATTCTCTCTATGAATCCTGATAGAAAAGAAGCGCCCGTCTGTAAACAATGTGGCGGCATTTTGAAGCCGGACGTCATTTTTTTCGGAGAGGCGCTGCCCGAAGAAGCGTTGCGGCAGGCGGCATTTCACGCCGGCTGCTGTGATCTTTTCATCGTTGTCGGTTCTTCCCTTGTCGTTTATCCCGCCGCTTCCCTGCCCCAGCATGCAAAAGCGGGAGGGGCAAAAATGGTCATCATTAATTTTACTCCCACCCCGCTGGACGAACTGGCCGATCTGGTGATCCATTGCGCGGCAGGAGAAGCGCTGGAGAGGATCATTGCCGCAAGCGGGCTGTCTTCCTTCGCAAACAACCAATGATAATGATTTAGCCATGTGTCTTTTGCTTTTTGCCTGGAGGGTTCACGCCGATTATCCGCTGGTGCTTGCCGCCAACCGCGATGAGTTCTACGAGAGACCCTCCGCTCCGGCCGATTTCTGGGACGCCGAGCCGGAGATTCTTGCCGGGCGCGATCTAAAAGAAGGGGGAACCTGGCTCGGGATTACGCGAACCGGCAGGATTGCCGCCTTGACTAACTACCGCGATCCCGCCTCGTTCAAGGCAAGCGCCCCTTCGCGCGGCGGGCTGGTAAGCGGGTATCTTCGCGGCGATGAAAATGCAAGGAACTATCTGGAGGGGCTGGCACTGGATGCCTGTAAATACAACGCTTTCAATCTGCTGCTCGGGGATTGTTCCAGTCTTTATTATTTTTCGAACCGAGGAGCGCAGAAGTGTTTGGAACCGGGAATCTACGGCATTAGCAATACTCTGATCGATGTTCCCTGGCCGAAGGTTCTGCTGGGGAAAAGGAAACTCGCAAAGCTGCTCGCCGGCAAGGGGAAGCCGACGTCAGAGCGGCTCTTCGAGCTTTTGTCCGACCGCACCCGACCGCCCGATGACCAGCTTCCCGAAACGGGGGTCGGGCTGGAATGGGAGAGGGTTCTCTCTTCCCTTTTCATTCAGAGCCCCTTCTATGGGACGCGCTCATCGACGGTTTTGCTGGTCGATAATAACGGGAGGATGACATTTGCCGAGCGGGTGTTTAACGAACACGGCGCCCCGTGGATGACGACGAAAACGGCGTTCAGTTCCGCATAACGACTGCAAGGTAGTTGCTGCCCGTAATGCTATTTTCCAATGCAGAATTTGGAAAATATTCTGTTCAGGATATCTTCGTTTGAGGTTTTTCCGACTATTTCTCCGATGAAGTCCAGTGCTTCCCGGATTTCCAGGGCGACGATTTCGGCGGGCATGCCGTTGACAAGGCCAGAGGCGGCTCTGCCAAGGCATACTTTCGCATTCTCCAGAGAGGTTTTTTGGTGTGAGTGGGCAATAGTCGCAGAAGGAACTTCCCCTGCCTCCGTGTTGACCGCGAGTTTGCGGATGGCGGCGGAGAGAATATCGATTCCTTCGCCATACTTTGCCGAAATTCTCAGAGCCGGCGACAACCCTTCCGGTAAAAGGCCTGTCAGTGATTTTTCATCCGCCCGGGGGGGCAGATCGGATTTGTTGAAAACCAGCAGAACCTTTTTCCCGGATATCTTTTTTAACAGCTCCCGGTCGTCGGTCGTTATCTCCCTGCTTGCGTCAAGCAGAAAGATAATGGCATCGGCGCTCTCAGCTTTCTCCCAGAGAAAGGCGATGCCCTCCTTTTCAATGTCATCCTGAGGGACGCGCAGCCCGGCGGTGTCGGTCAACCGCACGGGAATTCCCTCCATATCCGCGGTTTCTTCGATAAAATCCCGTGTCGTTCCCGGGGTGGAGGAAACGATGGACCTTTTTCCTCCCAGGAGTCTGTTCAGCAGACTCGATTTACCGACATTGGGAGCTCCTGCAATCACGACGCCGAACCCCAACCGCTCTATTTTACCCCATTTGTAGGTAGCGACGAGAGACTCTATCTTATCGATGACGCGATTTATTTTCAAAACATGATCGTCCGCTGCTCCCTCCATTCCCTCCTCGGCGGTGAAATCGAGCGCGGCCTCGATGGCGGCGACCATGTCCAGTAGTTCTTCTCTTATTTCCTGTATTTGACTGGAAAGGCCCCCTTGCAGACGGTTAAAGGCGGCCTTGAAGCTCCTGCCTGTCTGCGCTTTTATCAGGTCATCAACAGCCTCGGCTTGCGCAAGATCCAGACGGTTGTTCAGAAAGGCCCGTTTTGTGAACTCACCGGGGGCTGCCGGCCGGGCTCCTGCCCGTAAAACCGTCTCTAACAGGGATTGGGTGATAAAGGGGCCGCCGTGACAGTTTATTTCCAGGGTGTCTTCGCCGGTAAATGAATGCGGTCCCCGAAAGAGGGTTAGCAAAACCTCGTCGAGCACCTCCTTTGTCTCCGGGGACACTATTTGGCCGTGGTAAAGATGATGAGAGTGAAAATTATGCGGTGGCAAGGGTCTGAAAATCCGGAGGGCAATGTTCTCCGCGTCCGGTCCGCTTATCCGGATTACGCTGATGCCGCCAATACCGGGGGGGGTCGCAATGGCGGCAATGGTGTCGCTGAACATCATGATTTTATTTGCCGTTGTGCATATTGATAAACAGGGAAATTTGCCTGCGCGCAATTTTCTGGATTGTTTCGCAACCCAAGCCTCTGTGCCCTTGAATATTTATTCCTCATCGCGCAGGTTGGCCGCAACGTCGTTTACAGCGGCTTGTTCCTGCCTGGCCGGGACGATGACGATCTTGCGATACTCTCCCTCGCCGCGACTGATGGTCGTAAGCGCCTTGTCATTTTTCAAGGCGATATGGATGATGCGGCGGTCGTGGGGGTTCATGGGGCCAAGCGTTACCGGCTTGCGTGTTTTTTTGACCTTTTTTGCGGTTTGCAGGGCCGTTGTCAGCAGGGATTCTTCCCTCCTTTTTCGGTACTCCTCGGTGTCTATGACAATCCGTTTGCCGTCGTTTATGGAGTGGTGAACAGCCTTGTTCACTATATACTGAATGGCGTCGAGATTCTGCCCCCCCTTGCCGATCAGCAGGCCATCCCCATCTCCCTGAATCTTGAGGATCACCATATCCGCTGCTTCCTGCAACTTTACCCGGGCAGGGATATTCATTCTTGACAATATTCCTTCGACAAGTTCCAGCGCCTTTTTCGCTTCCGGTTGGGCGGGGGTGGGGGCATCCGCAAGGTCTGCGAAAGCAATTTCTTGTGTGGCCGACCGTTTTTGGTTACAACCTTCCTCAGAACTATCTGACGGGGAATTCCTTTCCGGATTACGTTTCTTTTTTGCAGCCCTGACTTCGGTTTTATTTTCCATTCTCTTTTCCCGCATTGTCGGGGAAGGGAAGGGCGCCAATGCTGGATTTGCGTATGCTGCGGGCAAAAAAACAGGCGCAAGCGGAGGGGCGTCATTTATCAGATCATCGAGCTCCCGGTCGATATGCAGAACGCCGGCCCTGATCAGGGCCTTTTTGGAGCCAAATCCTAAAAAGCCTGGATTTCCCTCGGCAATGATCTCTATCTTCAGTTTTTCCCGTGTTGTCTGAAATTCCCTGCAAGCCTTTTCTATTGCTTCGTCTATGGTTTTGGCTTCAATATCAATCGCTTCCATCTTGTGACTCTATCTCCATTTTGAACATTAGCCACGCTTTTGAACCATCTTTCTCACGCCAGTTTTTTGTTGGTGTACATCTGCTGGCCGATGCTGATTACGTTATTGAGAAGCCAGTAGATAACCAGTCCCGATGGGAAATTTAGAAACATGAAGGTGAAAATAATCGGCATAAACATCATTATTTTTGCCTGCATGGGGTCGGCGCCCGTCGGGGTCATCTTCTGCTGCATGAACATCGTTGCGCCCATAATCAGAGGCGTTAAGTAGTAGGGATCCTTTGCGGAGAGATCCTGAATCCACCAGAAAAACGGGGCATGACGCAACTCGATCGCGTACAGCAACCCCTTGTAGAGGCCGAAGAAAACGGGTATCTGCACGACCATCGGCAGGCAGCCGCCCATCGGGTTCACTTTGTGGGTTTTGTAGAGAGCCATTGATTCCTGGCTGAGCCGGGCCTTGTCATTCTTGTATTTTTCACGCAATTCCGCCATTTTGGGCTGTAGCTTCTGCATCTCCTTCATCGAGCGGTAGCTCTTGTTGCCCAGCGGCCAGAAGATCAGCTTGATCAGGATCGTCAGCAGGATAATCGCGATTCCGTAATTGTGAATATAGCCGTAGATGAACTTGAGGGTAAGCAGCATTGGAATGGCAAGCCATTTCAGCCAGTCTCCAAAATCGATGGCGTTCTCCAGCTTGATGCCCTGTGCCTTCAAAACATTGAAATCCTTGGGCCCAAGAAACAATTTGTACTTGAAGACGGAGGGCTGCCCTGGTGGAACCACGTTCTTTGGCCCCAGCATACTTACAGAAACCAGATCGCCTTGAGTTTTAACCAGCCTCATGCTTGTCAAGGAAGGGTTTTGCGGGATCATCGCGGCAATGAAGTATTTGCTTTCGAAGCCCCCCCAGGAGACATAGGGTCCCATTGTTTTGTCCGCATCCATCTTCTTGACCGCGGGACGATCTATTTTATCGGCCACATAGGAAACCGGTCCATCGTGGCCGTAACTGTCGGTCGGCGCCTCCGGATCCACAAACTGGTGCCAGGTCAGGGCCGCGTTTTGATTGATTGGAGCATCCCGGAGGTTGTGCACCTTAACTTCCAGATCAAAGGAGTAACTTTCGCGATTGAAGGTGAATATCTTGTCGATGCGCAGATCGCCGGGATAGGATTGGGTGAAGACGAGACTGCGGTTTGCTTCCCCTTTAGTCAGATCGAGCAGACTGCCCTGCGCCTCAAAGAAGGCGTTATCCGGAATATTGATCGTTGAGTCCGGAAAGGTTACGGTAAAGGGCAGGGGCATTCCTTCAGTTACATGAACCAGCTCGATTGGCTGGGGCGCTTCGTGAACCGGTTTTGTTTTGCCGATCAGCCCATAGAAGGTTTCGGCAATGTCTTTGGTGCCGGGAATGGATGTTTTGTACTGCTTCAACTGAAAGGATTTCAACGCCGCGCCCCGGGTGGTGAAGATCGCCCGGTAAAGGGGGGTTTCCACGACAACGTCCCGTTCGGAGCCGATGATTGCTGTTGCAGATATTATAGTACCCGGCGCGGTGGTGGCGGCGTTGTTGGTTGCGACTGACGGCAGCACGTTCTGCGGGACCGCAGCGGGGGCCTTTTTATCGGCGCCGGATACGGCGGCGGACTGCTGCTGCACAGGCGGTTTGACCGGGGGCTTGGCGAAAAAATATTGATATCCCATCAAGACAATAACCGATAAAACGACGGCAAGAATTGTTTTCTTGTCCATTAAAACCTCCAAATTTGTAGCGTTATTTTCATTTTACCGGGTCATACCCACCGGGGTTCCAGGGGTTGCAGCGGAGGATGCGCCTGATGCCCATAAACATCCCCTTGAAAGGGCCGTAATGCTGCAAAGCAGTGATCGTGTATTCGGAACAGGTAGGGTAAAATCGGCAGTTGGAACCGATAAGCGGCGAAATGGCTATCTGGTAGATACGCACCAGTATCACCAGCAGTTTTCCGAATGTCACTGAAAAAATGTTTTTTTTAGACATCTGTTCTCGTTAGCAGCCGACTTTCAAGCTCGGCGTAAACATCCTTATATGTCAATTGTGAAATGCCCCTTTTGGCGATTACCACGATATCGTGCGCTGCCGGAAGCCTTTCCTTGTTCAGTCGGAAAAACTCCCGTAAAAGACGTTTGATTCGGTTTCTTTTGACGGCGTTTCCAACTTTCTTGCTTACCGTGGTTCCCAGCCTTCTTGCATTGGTCTGATTAGGGCAGGTGATGATGGTGAAGTTTCTGGTGTAAACCCTTTTACCCTGATCATAGATTCGCAGGTAGTCCTGCCTTTTTCTGATCCGCTCTTCTTGTTGAAACGATTGAGATTCCATTCAAGTTGCCCCCTGTGAAAGGGGCTGGTTATCCCCGCCTGAAACTGTAAATCCCTTAAACCGCCAGCCGTTTGCGGCCCTTTGCCCGCCTTCGGCTGAGGACATTCCGACCGCCCTTGGTGGCCATGCGCACCAGAAACCCATGGGTGCGTTTTCTTTTGGTATTGCTGAATGTGGTCAATGTCTTCTTCATTTTAAATTCTCCCAATCCGATGTTTATTGATTGGGCTCTAAACCATAGTCACGATAATTTGTCAAGCAATATGAAGGCCTGCAACAGGGGATGGAGAAAGGCAGTTGCCAATTTACGGGGGAAGCGTGTTTATTTTTTTCTTGCTTTCGGAACGGGGGATATAATAATCAGCATCCGTCAATGATTCAATTGACAAAATGGTTCGCCGGACATGCAGCGGGTGCCGATGCAGTCAGGAAACAGGATTGAAAACGAAGGAATAGTTGGTGAACAACCGGAAAGGAGAAAAAATGAGGAAAAAGATGGCATTGGGGGTAATTCTATCCGTCCTCACGGCTGTGGCTGCGTTTGCGGCGGAGCCGTCGGGGGCGCTGGTCGAAAAGGCTAAGGCGGAGGGCAAGGTCGCCTTTTACGCGAACATGACCGCCATTGAGCCGATCATCGCTGATTTCGGGAAAAAATATGGCGTCAAGGCTGAGTACACGCGGCTTTCCACAACCAAGTTTGTCGCGACGATCATGACGGAACATGCCGCCGGAAAACTCACTGCCGATGTTCTGCAGGCCCCGGTTCCGGTTCTTGAATTCCTGAAGGAGAAGGGGGTGATTGCCTCCTACGTCTCCCCGGCCGCGGCCGGGTATCCGAAGTGGGCGAATACCGACGGCAAGATCCAGCTCTTCGGGATCGAATACGCCGCCCTCATCTACAACAAGGAACTGGTAAAACCGGCAGATGTTCCCAAAACATATCAGGATTTGACCGATCCCAAATGGAAGGGGAAGATCGTCATGGCCGATCCCGCCACCCATCCGACGACCATTTCCTGGCTGGTGGGTCTGAAGGAAAATGTCATTAAATCCGATGCCGAGTGGATGAAATTTCTCAAGGGACTGGCCGCGAACGACCCCATGTTCGTCGCGTCGTTCGGCCCAACCCCCGCCCCGATTGAAAGCGGCGAGAAGCTGATCGGCATCTCCATGCCGAAATATATTGTTACCAAGGCCCCGGCGCCGCTGGATTGGGCGCATGTTTCGCAGCCGATGATGGGAACGCCGCGCGGGATTGCGATTGCCGCCAAGGCCCCGCACCCGAATGCGGCCCGCCTGTTTGTGGACTACTGGCTCTCCCGGGACGCTATGACCATCATGGCCGCCAAGGTCGGCGAATATGTTCTTACCCCGGGCGTTTACCCGCCGATCGCCGGGATCGACAAGGCGAAGGTCATCCCGATCCGGGAGCTTTCCGATGCGGAGATCAAGAGCTGGGGCAAGGAATTCAAAAAGATTTTTGCGAGGCCGTAAGCGGTTGTCTCGACCTGTTTTTATCTTTCGATGTTCCGGGAGTTTGTGCAACGCTTCCGGAACATTTCTGGAAATGCAATCATGGAAATAACGATCAGAAATCTCTGTAAAAACTACACCGTGGAGAAAAAGAGCTTTGCGGCACTCGACCACATTGATCTGACCATCCCCGCCAACCGAATCTTCACGCTTTTGGGACCCAGCGGTTGCGGCAAGACCACGCTTTTGCGGTGCATCGTTGGTTTGGAGATGCCCGACGCCGGGGAAATTGTCATCGGCGACGAGGTGGTTTTTTCATCGCAGAAGGGCATTTCGCTGGCCCCGGAGAAACGGGGCTTGGGGATGGTCTTTCAAAGCTACGCCATCTGGCCGCACATGAATGTATTCGATAACGTCGCCTATCCGTTGCAGACGCAGAAAGTTCCAAAGGAGGAAATAGCCGAACGGGTGGAAAAGACGCTCCATTTTGTCCAGTTGGACGGATTCGGGAATCGTCCGGCAACGAAACTCAGCGGTGGGCAGCAGCAGCGGGTAGCCCTTGCGCGGGCGCTGGCAGCCGAGCCCAAGGTAATTCTTTTCGATGAGCCGCTTAGCAACCTGGACGCCAAACTGCGGGAGGAAACGCGCAAGGAGTTGCGGAGGTTTCTGACGGAGCTTGCGATTACCGCTGTTTACGTGACCCACGACCGGCTGGAGGCCCTTTCCCTGTCCGACAATGTGGCGGTTATGAAAAGCGGGCAGATTGTCGAGATCGGCACCCCCTGGGAGATCTATTTTGACTCCGACCGCCGTTTTGTCGCCGATTTCATCGGGCGCGTCAATTTCATCGAAGGCAGCATCGCGGAGGCCGGGCGGGACTTCACGGTTGTAAATTCATCAATTGGCCCGATTGTCTGCGAAAAGAAAAAGGACTACCCCGTGGGGGAAAAAGTGACGGTCGGCATCCGCCCCGAGTTCATTAAAACCTTTCGCGATGATCCCGGGGAAGGGGAAAATACCTTCCGGGGAAAAATCGAATCCCTTGTTTTTGTCGGGGATGTCTGGGAGGCGGAGGCGCGGATTGCCGATACGCGGCTTGTGCTGCGCATCGACCCGACCCTGCCCATCGCCGTGGACGAAGAGATTTTTCTGCACCTGAATCGGCGTTACTGCTCGCTTTTGTTCCATTGAATGCCCAGTATTAGGAACCGGCAATAAGGCAGAACATTATGAAAAAACAAGGGGCGATCCTCTCGCCGACGCTGATTGCAATAGTGGGTTTCCTGACGGTTTGCCCGATTCTAATGCTTGCCCTCGGGAGCTTCAGCGAGGGGCTCGGCGCCTTTGGAACCTTGACGACGGCGAAGTATGTCAGCGCCTATACAGACCCTGAATTTGCAAAAATAATAATCAATACGGTCATCTTTACCCTTGGCTCGGCCTTTGTCGCGACGGCGCTCGCGCTCTTTCTGGCCTATCTGAACACCCGGACCAATGTTCCGTTCAAGTTTCTTTTCCAGATCATCTCGCTTGTGCCGATGATGGTTCCCCATATCCTGTTTGCCGTGAGCTGGGCGCTGCTGCTTAACCCGACCAACGGGATGCTCAATATCTTTCTCCGCCAGATATTGGGGTTTGATGCGATATCGTTGAACATTTACACCTTGAAGGGGATGATTCTTGTGGAGGGACTCCTCGATCTGCCGATTGCCTACCTGGTCATCGCCCCGGCGATGTCGTCTTTTGACGTCTCGCTGGAGGAATCGTCCCGGGTCTGCGGCGCTTCGAACTGGCGGACGCTCTTTCGGATTACCCTCCCGGTGCTGCGTCCGGCGATCCTGGCCGCCGCGACGCTGGTTATTGTCCGCAGCATGGCCTCGTTTGCCGTTCCTTCCGTAATCGGCATGCCGGGGAGGATATACGTGCTGGCGACGCACATTTATCGTGTTGTGGCAACTGGTTACGCGACAGATTACGGTTTGGCGGCGGCAGTCGGGATGAGCGCCCTGGTCGCGTCGATTACGCTGATTTTTGTATATCGGCGCTTAACGAAAGAGGGAGAAAAATACGTGACGGTCACCAGCCGCGGCTACCGTCCGAGCACGATCTACCTCAAAGGGGCGCGCTATCCGCTTTTCGGGATTGTTGGAATTCTTTCATTTATTCTGATAGTTTTGCCAGTTGCGGTGCTCTTCTACACATCCTTGATCCCCTATTCAATGGCGCCGAGCGCGAAGGCGTTTGCCAGCATGAGCTGGAGGCACTACTTGGCGGTGCTGAACGATCCGGTTTCGCTTCTTTCCCTGAAAAACAGCCTGCTGCTCGGGGTCGGAGGGGCGACCCTCGGCATGGTACTTTCGTTTTTTGTCGCCTATACAATCGTTAAAATAAGGTCAAAAGCCTCCGGATTTCTTGAATCGCTGAGTTTTCTCTCCTTTTCGTTTCCCGGTATAGTCGTCGGAATCGGCTTCATGTGGTTTTTTGTGCAGACGCCCCTCTATTCGACGATCTGGGCGCTTTTGATCGGCTATATCGCGACGTATCTTCCCTACGGAATCAGGCCGCTTACCAGCGCCTTTGTCCAGATCCACGGAAACCTCGAGGAATCATCACGCGTCTGCGGCGGCGGCCCGCTCTACACGATGCGGAGAATCGTTCTGCCGCTTCTGGTTCCGGGAATTGTTTCGGGATGGATTTTGATGGCAACGATGTTTGTCCGGGAACTGAGTCTTTCCGTTGTCCTGTCCCGCCCCGGCACGGAGGTGCTTGCCGTTCAGATACTGCGATTTGCCGAAGACGGCCTCTGGGGAAGATTGTCAGCCCTGGGCATACTGATGATCTTCATTTCGACGACGCTGGTGCTCACTGCCTCGCTGATTGGCAAGCGGCTGACAAAGATTTGATTAGTTTTATTTTTATCTCGTATTATCAGATAATTATATGAAATGATATTCATGCCACTTTAGCCCTGAAAAAAACATTGACATGATATCATATTGTGTTATCATCTGGCCATGAATGGCAAACACAGGAAAACCCTTGAAGCCATATTTACCAACCCCGTCGACGGAAACATTAAATGGTCGAGGATAGAGGCGTTGTTCGTTGCCGTTGGATGTGTTGTTGAGGAGGGTTCCGGTTCTTCCGTTACCTTTGAGAAAAGCGGAAGACGGGCATACTTCCATCGCCCTCATCCTCAAAAAGAGTCGTTGCGATACCGGGTGACAGACGCCAGGCATTTTCTTGAATCTATCGGAGTAAAGCCATGAACGCTATGAAATACAAAGGATATGCAGCTCGTATCGAGTATGATGCCTATGACCGCATATTTGTAGGTCATCTGGTCGGTATACGTGACATCGTGGGGTTTCACGGAGCGTCTGTTGAAGAGCTTGAAACCGCATTCCATGAGGCAGTTGACAATTATCTTGCTGCTTGCACCAGACTGGGACAACAACCCAATAAACCGGTTTCCGGCAAGATATTGCTGCGAGTGCCGTCTGAAATTCATTCTGCAGCTATAATGGCGGCCGAAAGCGAGGGCAAAAGCCTCAACCAGTGGGCCGCTCATGTTTTGGCCGAGGCTGCGAACTGCAGTTGAATAAGTTCCATTCCATATAACCATGCTGGAGGGAAGTATGCACTGGTTGATAATACCCCCGTTTCCTAGGGTACTGTCTTTGGCGAGGCATTCAATTCCCGGAAAACAGCCACGCTCAGTTCCAGCGCCTGTAGTTGCTTCGCCGCAGTTTAATCGGGACATTCCCCAAAAAGCTTGACACCCCACTTAGGTGCGTATATCCTCCCTCAAATTTTTCAAGGGGAATATGTACGGGGATGGACAGGGAGACGTTAAAATACTGGCTCGCGCTCAGGGCTGTTGAGGATGTCGGCTGCGTGGGTTTTCGCACGCTGCTTAAAGCCTTTCACGCGCCGCGGGGGGTGTTTTCGGCCTCCGGGCAGACGCTCAGGGTAATCCCCGGCATTGGCCCCAAAACGGCCGATAATATCCGCTCGTTTTCATCCTGGGGAAAGATTGAACAGGAGCTGGACCTCGCCGAAAAAGCGGGCGTAGAAATAATCGTCTGCACGGACCCCCGCTATCCCCATAACCTTTTAAATATATACGATTACCCGCCTTTTCTCTACGTCAAGGGTTCGCTCATTCCGGATGATGTCTGCGTGGCGGTTGTCGGCTCCCGGGTCGCCTCTGTTTACGGCCGCTACACGACGGAAAAACTGAGCCGCGAGTTGGCCATGAAAGGGGTTACGGTGGTAAGCGGTCTGGCGCGCGGGATAGACGCCGCCGCGCACCGGGGCGCCCTCGCCGGCAAGGGTCGGACAATTGCCGTTCTCGGTACGGGAATCGACACGATATATCCGCCGGAAAACGTCAAGCTTGCCGAGCAGATCAGCGAAAACGGGGTGCTTGTTACCGAATTTTCGCTGGGTACGCCGCCCAATGCCCCCAATTTTCCCTCCCGGAACAGGATCATCAGCGGGATTTCGTACGGAGTTGTTGTTGTGGAGGCCGGGGAGAAAAGCGGCTCGCTGATTACGGCCAGAATCGCCTCCGAACAGGGGCGTTCTGTTTTTGCCGTGCCGGGGGAATTCGGGGCCTCGGGTTCGCGGGGGACGAATCATCTGATCAAGCAGGGGGCGACGCTGCTCGAGGGCATCGATGACATTCTTGAGGAAATCATGCCCCAGGCCGGGTTTTTCCGGCCGGATACGGGTGAATTGCCTCCCTCGCTGCCGGCGCAACAACCGCTCGCCGGGTCTGACAAAGCCATGAGCCAGGGAGCGAAAGAAAGGCTCGCTTCGCCTGCGGAAAATCCGACCATCACCGATGGCGAAAGCCGGCTGCTCTCATTGCTTTCTTCAAGGCCGCTTGACATCAATACGCTTATTGAAAAATCCGGTCTGTCCGCCCGGGCCGTACAAAATTCACTACTTACTCTCGAGCTGTCCGGTTTGATCAAGCAGCTTCCCGGCAAGAATTATTCACTTAAGGAGTCATAAATTTGAAAGAAAAAAATCCGGTTAATTCGTTAATTATCGTTGAGTCCCCCACCAAGGTGAAAACCATCGGCAAATATCTCGGCAAGGGGTTTGAAATAAGGGCCTCCGTCGGCCATATAAAGAACCTTCCCAAAAACAAGCTCGGGATCGATACCGAAAATGGATTCGAGCCGACCTACACGGTTATGGAAACTAAAAAAAAGGTGGTGGCCGAGCTCAAGAGGGCCGCGGCGCATGCGGATCGCATCCTGCTTGCCCCCGACCCGGATCGCGAGGGGGAGGCGATCGCCTGGCACGTCGCCGAGGAAATCGGCAGCAAGAAGGTTGTCCAGCGCGTGCTTTTCAACGACCTGACCAAGGAGACGATTCTCCACGCCATAGCGCACCCTCGCGAACTCAATTTCGATTTGTACGAGGCTCAGCAAACAAGGCGCACCCTCGATCGGCTGGTCGGCTATCAGATAAGCCCGATTCTGTGGGAAAAGGTGAGGCGGGGCTTGAGCGCCGGCCGGGTGCAGTCCGTTGCCGTCCGGATTATCTGCGACCGGGAAGCGGAAATTAAAAAGTTCAAGCCGGAGGAATTCTGGAATCTTACCGCTGTTCTCGAAGGGGAAAATCCTCCCCCGTTTGAGGCGAAGCTGCTGAAGGTGGATGGGAAAAAGGCCAAGGTTCCGGATGGGGCAACTTCCGCAAAAATCGCCGCCACCGTAAAAGAGGCGGCTTTTATTGTTGCCGCTGTCGAAAAAAAGGAGGTCAAGCGGCAGGCGCCGGCCCCTTTTACGACGAGCAAACTGCAACAGGAGGCCGCCCGCTGGCTGCATTTTACCGCCAAAAAGACGATGTCAACTGCCCAGAAACTCTACGAGGGGATCGAACTGGGCCGGGATGGTCAGGTTGGACTTATCACCTATATGAGGACCGATTCCGTCCGCGTCGCCGCCGAGGCAGTCAGTGAAGCGCGGGATTACATAAAATCATTTTATGGCGATTCTTACCTGCCGGCAAAGGCCAAGGCCTTCAAGGTCAAGGATGCGGCCCAGGATGCCCACGAGGCAATCCGGCCGACGGCGGTTTCCCGCTCGCCAAAAGAGATCAAGGAATTCCTCAGCCCCGATCAGTTCAAATTGTACCAGCTCATCTGGAACCGCTTCGTCGCCTCCCAGATGAACCCCGCCCTGCTCGACCAGACTACCGTTGACATCGAGGCCGCGAATTGCCTCTTCCGGGCGCAGGGGGCGATCATGAAATTCCCCGGTTTTACCGTTCTTTACACGGAAGGCAAGGATGACAACGGGGAGGACAAAGAATTCGGGAAGCTGCTGCCGGAGGTTCGCAAGGGGGAAACCCTCAAGCTTCTTGCTCTCAATCAGGAACAGAAATTTACTCAGCCGCCGCCCCGTTTTTCGGAGGCGACGCTTGTCCGGGAACTTGAAGAGAAGGGCATTGGCCGCCCCAGCACCTACGCGGCGATTATCAGCACGATTCAGGACAGGGAATACGTCAAGCTGGAAAAGAGCAAGTTTTTTCCTACTGATCTGGGGGTGCTCGTTACGGAACTGCTCGTGAAGAATTTCCCCCGGATTCTCGATGTTGCCTTTACCGCGTCGTTGGAAACCCAGCTTGACCAGATTGCGGAGGGTCAGACCAAGCGTCTCGAGATGCTGAACAGTTTTTATGCCCCTTTTCTGGACGAGCTGAAAAAGGCCAGTGCGGGGATGCGCAACATAAAGCGGGAGGAGATTCCGACCGATATCGTCTGCGAAAAATGCGGGAGCCCGATGGTGATAAAGTGGGGGAAAAACGGCAAATTCCTTGCCTGTTCCAATTACCCGACCTGCAAGAACACGACGAATTTCACCCAGGATGAAAGTGGGAAGATTATCCCGGAGACAATGGTTGCCACAGAGGCTCAGGCAGAGATAAACTGTGAAAAATGCGGGAGTCCGATGGTCGTAAAGATGGGGAAAAACGGCAAATTCCTTGCCTGTTCCAATTACCCGACCTGCAAGAACACGACGAATTTCACTGAAGACGCCGACGGGAAGATCATCCCGGAAAAGGCGCCCACGACGGACGAGACCTGCCCGCTATGCGGCAAGCCGCTGGCGGCCAAACGGGGACGTTATGGAGCATTCTTTGGCTGTTCGGGATATCCTGAGTGCAAATTTATCCTTAAAACCACTTCCCGGGCAATACCGGGAGGGGAGACGGAGGCGGGGGAGGAAACCGCTCAGGTTTGCGAAAAATGCGGCAAGCCGATGGTTGCAAAACGGGGGCGTTTTGGGACATTTCTCGGGTGTTCCGGATATCCCGAGTGCAAAAATATTGTCAGGACGCCCCGGGGCGCGGCAAAAGAAAAGGCTCCCGTCGAGCTTACCGATGTCCTCTGTGAGAAATGCGGCAAGCCGATGGCGGTGCGGAAGGGACGCTACGGTAAATTTCTCGCCTGCACCGGCTACCCGGACTGTAAAAATATCCAGAAATACAAGGCGCCGGAGGCGTCAGAGGTCAGCAGTGACGAATGACAAGCTGGGCAAGGACGCACCAGTCGCTGTAATCGGCGGGGGACTGGCCGGTTGCGAGGCGGCATGGCAACTGCTGCGGCGGGGATGCCGGGTGCGCCTTTACGAAATGAAGCCGGAGCGTTTTTCTCCGGCGCACAAGTCGCCGCTTTTGGCCGAACTTGTCTGCAGCAATTCGCTCCGCTCCGACGACCCGCACAATGCCGTAGGCCTCCTGAAAGAGGAGATGCGGCAGATGGATTCGTTGCTTCTTGCCGCGGCCGCCGTAACTGCCGTCCCGGCGGGAAAGGCGCTCGCCGTAGACCGAACCGCCTTTTCCCGCTATATTGAGGAAAAACTTTCTGAAAATCAAAATTTGGAGATAATCCGCGGTGAAATAACCGAGATTCCGCCTGCGGGGATAGTCGTCATCGCCTCCGGGCCGCTTACCTCCGATAGCCTTGCCGCGGCGCTCTCCCGCCTGACCAATGCCGGCAGCCTCTCTTTTTATGACGCCATTTCGCCGATTGTCGAAGCGGAATCAATCGACATGACGAAGGTATTCGCCGCTTCCCGTTACGGTCACGGCACGGCTGACTACCTGAACTGTCCCCTGTCTCGCGCCGAGTACGAGACATTCTGGAAGGCGCTGACCGAGGCCGAAAATGTACCCCTTCGGGAGTTCGAGGAGAAAAAGTTTTTTGAGGGCTGTCTGCCGATCGAGGTCATTGCCAAGCGCGGGATTGAAACCCTTGCCTACGGCCCGATGAAGCCCGTCGGTCTGCTTGACCCCCGCACCGGCCGCCAGCCTTACGCGGCGGTGCAACTGCGCCGGGAGGACAGGGAGGGCATCCTCTACAACATCGTCGGGTTTCAGACGAAAATGACCTGGCCGGAACAGCAGCGGGTGCTGCGCATGATCCCCGGTCTGGAAAATGCCGAGTTCGCCCGTTACGGAAGCATCCATCGCAACACCTTTATTGACTCCCCCCGCCTGCTTTTGCCGACGCTCCAACTGGGCGCCGACCAGCGGATATTTTTCGCCGGGCAGATTACAGGCGTCGAAGGGTATGTCGAATCGGCGGCGATGGGGCTTGTGGCCGGGATTAATGTCTCCCGCCTGCTGGCCGAAAAGGAATTGCTCCTGCCCCCGCCGGAAACGGCCCTGGGCGCGCTCATCGGTCATCTGACAAATCGGGAAAGCAAAATTTTCCAGCCGATGAATGTTACCTTCGGCCTCTTCCCGCCGCTGCCGGGCCGAATCCCCAAAAAAGAACGGGGCGCGCTCTACTCCCAACGGGCCCTCGCCGCGCTTGCCTCGTGGCAGGAAAGCCTTGGGCCGCTTTCCCTGTTGACTTAAAAGGGACATTCGGGTAGTAACACAACGCCAGTGCAATCCGTTCATAAACACACAGCTTGATTTTATGGGGCACGGTAAGCTTATGTTTCGATCCGCGATACTTGTAGCATTTTCGGTTATGGTAACTGCCTTCATGGCCGTATCTGCCACTATTTTACCATTTATTTCCCCCGGAGAAGAGAAGGTCCACCTGATTGCCAATATCTGGGCAAGGATGCTGCTTAGGCTCTCGGCCGTCCGGGTTGAGGTGGAAGGGGTGGAGAACGTCTCTTTGGACAAACCACAGATATTTATGTCCAACCACCAGAGCGATTTCGACATCCTGATCGTTTTGGCGCATATCCCTGGACAGTTTCGCTGGATTGCCAAGAAAGAGCTTTTCAAAATTCCCATTTTCGGCAAGGCGATGAGAAATGCCGGCTATATCGAGATTGATCGGCAGCACCACGAAAACGCGATGAAAAGCCTTGACGAGGCGGCAAAAAAGATTCGGGATGGCAAATCGGTGGTCACCTTTCCCGAGGGGACGAGAAGCCGGAACGGTGAGATAAAGAATTTCAAACAGGGGATGTTTTACCTCGCCATCCAGTCGGGCGTGCCCATCGTTCCCATCTCGATTATCGGCGCCAGCGAGATCATGCCGAAGCGGAGTCTTCTGATAAAACCGGGAACAATTAAAATGATTATCGGTAAGCCTGTCAATGTGTCTCCATATAAGATTGAAACACGGGGGAAACTGATTGACCTGGTTCGCGGCATCATAATCAGAAATTTTGAAAAGGGGGCATTGTCGGAGAAAACTGATGAATAGTGACTCTCCATTTTCAAAAAGATGGGCGGAAATAGCCGGGTTGGTCTGCATCGCCTGCGCCCTTTTTCTTTTTATAACCCTCCTTTCCTACTATCCACTCGATCCCTCGCTCCGCCATTTTTACGGCCCGGAGGAGATCGCGGTTCGCAATTGGGCAGGAACCGTCGGCGCTTATGCTGCCGATGCGGCGATCTGGCTGATCGGGTTCGGCATCCTCTGGCTGCCGGTTGCCTTAATGTTTTTCGCCGTCCGCTTCCTGCAAATTCCCCAGTTCAGTATTGGGATTGATGCTGTATCCGCTGTCATTGGCCTCATCTTCGCCACCTCCGGGATCTTGGAAATGACGGCAGGGGACATCTCGTTTTATGGCAATTCCGTGGATACGGGAGGTCTGCTCGGTTCAAGAACATACGAATTGTTTAAGTTATCGCTGCATCCGGCCGGATCGGCGATTCTTTTTTTCCTTGTTTTTCTGGTGGCCCTGATCGTCCTGTTCGACTTTTCTTTTGTCGCTTTTGTGAAGAAGTCGGCAGCTTCGCTTTTGAATCTGAAAAATGCAGGCGCCTTTTTCTTTCTGCTTAAGGGTAAACTATGGGGAGATGGGGAAAAGGCGGCAAGGGCGGATTCGAAAACAGACCCCCGGATTGCCGAGATCAAGAGCGAAAAGATAAAAGAGAAACTGGCCAAGGCTGAACAGACGCATCTTGATTTTACAGCTCCCGGCAAATCAAGCGGGAAATACAAACTGCCGCCGTTAACCCTTCTCGAACAACTGCAAAAGAAAGATACCCGGGTGAAGAAAGAAACCCTGCTGGAAAACTCCCGCTTGCTGGAAAAGAAACTTTTTGACTTCGGGGTTGAGGGAAGGGTGATTGAGGTAAAGCCGGGGCCGGTTGTGACGATGTACGAACTGGAGCCGGCGCCGGGCGTCAAGATAAACAAAATAACCAATCTTTCCGATGATCTGGCGTTGGCGCTGCGTGCCCAGAGCATCAGAATAATTGCTCCCATCCCAGGCAAAGGGGCAATCGGCGTCGAGATTCCCAATCAGGAGAGGAACCCCGTCAGCCTGCGGGATGTACTTGACCACCCGGCTTTTCAGGGCTCCACCTATAAGCTGCCGATCGCTCTCGGCGAGGATATATTGGGAACGCCGGTTATTGCCGATCTGCTTCGCATGCCCCATTTGATGATCGCCGGGACGACCGGTTCCGGAAAAAGCGTCTCGCTCAATGCGATGATCTGCAGCATCCTCTTCAAGGCTTCGCCCGAAGAGGTAAAGTTCATCATGATCGATCCCAAGCGTCTGGAAATGTCCGGCTACGAGGGAATTCCCCATCTGCTCCACCCGGTTGTCGTCGATCCGAAAAAGGCCTCGCTGGTTTTGCGCTGGGCGGTCGAAGAGATGGAGCGCCGCTATCAGGCTATCAGTGAGGTGGGGGCAAAAAGCATAGATACGTACAACCTGATGCAAACGACAAAACAGCCGGCAGCGAAGCCTTCAAACATGGATGCTGAGGGGGAAGGAAAGGGGGCCGAAAAAAAAGATTCCCTTCCCGAGCAGCTTCCCTACATTGTTATTATAATTGATGAACTGGCCGATCTGATGATGGTGGCCCAGCGAAATGTAGAGGAGTCGCTGGCCCGCCTGGCCCAGATGGCGCGGGCTGCGGGCATCCACATTATCCTTGCCACCCAGCGGCCCTCTGTTGACGTGATAACGGGCGTCATCAAGGCCAACTTCCCGACGCGCATCTCCTTCAAGGTATCATCGAAGGTTGATTCCCGCACCATCCTCGATCAGCTCGGCGCCGAAAAGCTGCTTGGCGCCGGGGACATGCTCTTCATCCCGCCGGGAAGCTCCGTGCCGATGAGAATCCACGGCGCCTATGTGTCTGATCAGGAGATTGAGCGGATCGTTGATTTCGTAAAGCAGCAGGGGAAGCCGGCTTATGACGAGTCTCTCGTCGAATTGAAGTCGGTTGAGGCAGAGGAAAAGGCGGAGGGAGAATTCGACGAGAAGTACGACGAGGCGGTGGAACTGGTTACGAAGCAGGGACAGGCGTCGATCTCGCTGGTGCAGCGTTATCTGAAAATCGGCTACAACCGCGCCGCCGGCATCATCGAAAAGATGGAAGCGGAGGGGGTTGTAGGCCCCGCCGACGGCGCGAAACCGCGGAAGGTTTTGGCGAGGAAGCTGCCTTGAGCAAGGGGGCTTCAAATGTGAGGGGTGAGAAGCCAGGCGTGAAGGGAAAAAGGGTTCAGATAATCAGTCTCGGCTGTCCCAAGAACCAGGTGGATTCCGAGGTGATGGCATCTCTCCTGGAAAAAGGCGGGTTCCGGCTGACGGAACGGCGGGAGGATGCCGCCGTCATCCTGATCAACACCTGCGCCTTTATCCTGCCCGCAAAAGAAGAGGCGATCGAGGAAATTCTCTCAGCCGCTCTCTGGAAAAAGGGCGCTGCGGGCAGAAGGATTGTCGTTGCCGGCTGTCTGCCGCAGCGCTACGGAAGCGAGCTTGCGGAGTCGTTGCCCGAGGTTGATCTGTTTCTCGGCATCTCGGATGTTCCCGAGATCGCCCGCCGCCTGAGGATGCTTTTTGCCGGGGAAAAAGGGAAAAACGGCTGCGCCGTTATCGGCAAGCCTACCTTTTTAATGAACGCGGCCCATAAACGAATTATTTCCACTCCGGCGGGGAGCGCCTACCTGAAAATCGCCGAGGGATGTTCAAACAGTTGTTCGTACTGCGTTATTCCGTCCATCCGCGGCAAGGCGCGCAGTCGCGGGATTGACGATCTCGTCCAAGAGGCGGAGGAACTCGCTTCCCAGGGGGTGCGCGAGCTGATCCTGATTGCCCAGGACACCACCGCCTACGGAAGGGATCTGCGGGA
This sequence comes from Syntrophobacterales bacterium, assembly GCA_019429105.1. Classification (NCBI taxonomy): domain Bacteria; kingdom Pseudomonadati; phylum Thermodesulfobacteriota; class Syntrophobacteria; order Syntrophobacterales; species Syntrophobacterales bacterium. Next base: position 11,249 of record JAHYJE010000022.1, on the reverse strand, counting down.
CAAGACGTCCCTGAGCCGACTGCTTCGCGCGCTTGCCGAAATCGCCGGCATTTCCTGGATACGGCTTCTCTACCTCTACCCGGGCCGGATCACGCCGGAGCTTCTGCGTACTATTGCCGATGAGAAAAAGATCTGTAAATACATTGACATCCCGATACAGCACAGCGATGATTCGATCCTCGCGGCGATGCAGCGCGGGGGCAACAGCGCCCAGCTCCGCAGTGTTATTGCCCGGGCCCGGGAGATTATCCCCGGCGTTGCGCTGCGTACCTCGCTGATCGTCGGATTTCCTGGCGAAACCCCCCGCCGTTTTGAAAATTTGCTCTCGTTCGTCCGGGAAATTCGTTTTGACCATCTGGGCGCCTTTCCCTACTGCCGGGAAGAGGGCAGCAAGGCGGCAGGCCTTCCCGTCCGGATTTCAGAACGTGAGAAGCGGCGGCGGCGGGATATCCTGATGGAAGAACAGGCATTTATCTCGCGGGAGATCAACAGCCGTCTGATCGGCTCCGTGCAGGAGGTTCTTGTGGAAGGGAAAAGCGAGCGGGACGACTTCCCGATGACCGGCAGGTGCCGACGTCAGGCCCCCGAGATTGACGGCATTACCTACCTCAGGGGAGGCAAGGCCAAAATAGGCCAGATCATCCCCTGCCGGATAACCGCCGCTGACGATTACGACCTTTTTGCTGAAATCATTGCCTGAGACGGCCACAAAAAAGGCGCGCAGCCTATTTAAGGCGCGCGCCCTGACGATCAATTTCCGGCAACTGCAATAAATTACCGTCGGATAAATGTCTTCTCTACTCGATGACCATCATGAGCTGGTCCGTATCGACCGAATCATTGGCTTTTACCTTGATTTCCTTGACGGTTCCGCCAACCGGGGCGTAAATCGGATTTTCCATCTTCATTGCCTCGAGAATGATCAGCTCATCGTCTTCATTCACCTGATCTCCAACATTGACAAGAACCTCGAGTATTTTGCCCGGCATCGGGGCCTTTACTTCTTCACTCATTGACTTACCTCCATGTTAAAATTATTTTCGAGTTATTACGAATATCTTGCGTCGCATATCCACTGCAATCTAAACTTCTCCAGCGCTCTGAGAATGTTTTCCCGAGTACTCGAATATTTAATTCTTATACGCACTCATCGCTCAAGTCAAGGCGAAAATCATATCGGCGTCAAACCTGCACTGCTTCCAACAGAGGATTGCCCGCAGGGATGATATTGACGAAGAAGCCGTCATTACAGGCATTTCGGAAAAAGAAAAAATCTTGAGCAGCAGTGAAATGAGCCGGTTTGAGGTCTGCGCAAAATTACATTGACAAAGACGCCCAGAGGTTATAAAGAGACGCCCGCTATGAATAATCCATTCACCATTCAGACAACGGTACCGGCGATCGCCGCCGTGATTGCCGGAAAAATGGCCGCCCTTCTTCGGGAAGGCATAATTAGGCCCCCCACATAGGGGGTCTGACGGCGATGTAGTTTTATAGCAAGAACAAATTGAAACTTAATGCGATCCGTTATCAGGCCTCGGGCTGGTAACGGATTTTTTTATCCGGGGATTTTCTCAAAGGGGGAGGCAAACAGTCATGGCAACAGCAGAAATGTTGCTCTACGATACAACATTGAGGGATGGAACCCAGGGAGAGCAGATCAACTTCACGGCCGAAGAAAAATTGCGCATTGCCCAACGTCTGGACGCTAATGGCTTTCACTATATCGAAGGGGGTTGGCCCGGCTCAAATCCGAAGGACATGCGTTTTTTTGAACTGGCAAAAGGGGTTGAATTCAAGCAGACCAGGCTTGTCGCCTTCGGCAGTACGCGCAAACCTGCCAGCAAACCGGAAGATTGCCCCAATCTGCAGGCGCTTCTGGCCGCAGCAACGCCCACGGTAACGATTTTCGGCAAGTCATGGGATCTGCATGTGAAGGAGATTTTGCAGACATCCCTTGCGGAAAACATTGCCATGGTCCGCGACTCCATCATTTTTCTTAAATCCGTGGGAAAGGAAACGATTTTCGACGCCGAGCATTTCTTCGACGGCTATAAAAATAATCCCCGGTACGCCTTGCAGGTTATCGAGGCGGCTGCCGCAGCGGGCGCTGACATGATCGTTCTGTGCGACACCAATGGCGGCGCCATGCCCCAGGAAATAACGGAAATAATTCACTCTGTGGGCGAAGTGATTCCTTCGGAGCGGCTGGGCATTCATGCCCATAACGACAGCGGCGTGGCTGTAGCCAATTCGCTGGCTGCAGTTTTATGCGGCGTAAGGATGGTGCAGGGAACGGTGAACGGTTTCGGCGAACGGTGCGGCAACGCAAACCTGATTACCATTATTTCCAACTTGCAGCTCAAAATGGGCAAACAGTGCATGACGGAGGAGCAGCTTCGCCAATTGTCCAAGTTGGCCCATTATGTCAGCGACTTGGCAAATATCCCTCCCGTTCCTTACAGCCCCTACGTCGGGCGCAGCGCCTTCGCCCACAAGGGGGGTGTCCACGTGAGCGCTGTCGTGAAAAATGCCAGCGCCTATGAGCACATCAAGCCGGAGCTGGTAGGCAACCATCAGCGAGTTCTGGTTTCCGATCTGGCCGGAAAAAGCAATATCGAATACAAGGCGCGGGAGATGGGCATCGATCTGGGAACCGACGAGCTGACGAGTCGGAGGATCGTGACGGAAGTAAAAAGGATGGAAGATGAGGGATATCGGTTTGATGCAGCCGAAGGATCGCTTTCGCTGCTGATAAAAAAGGCAACCGGGGAATTCAAGGCGCCCTTTGCGCTCGAAAGTTTTCAGGTCATCAACTCCAAGACGAAGGAGGCGCCCTCCCAGTGTCACGCCACCGTCAAGATAACGGTCGGCGCTGAAGAAGAGCTGACGGCGGCGGAAGGCAACGGCCCCATCAACGCCCTCGACCACGCCTTAAGGAAGGCATTGACAAAATTTTACCCTCAGATTGCCGAGATGCATCTGGTGGATTTCAAGGTAAGGATTATCGAGAGCAGCGAAGGCACCGGCGCCAAGGTAAGGGTTTTGCTGGATTCCCGTGATGGCCATGATCTCTGGAGCACGATCGGCGTCTCAACCAATGTAATCGATGCCAGTTGGCATGCCCTGGTGGACAGCATCCAATACAAATTGAGCAAGGACAAGCTGAACAAACATAATCCGACCAGCAAAAAAGCTCGTAAAAGCCAGAAGCTGGCGTGAAATGTTGATTGCCGGGTGGTTGTGAATATGTCCGGATATCTTTCCTATGGTGAGCGGATGAATGAAATCATAAATGAAGGGGACACTGTCCATATAATGACAGTGGGCTGTTGAGGGTAGTTTCATACGCAGTCTGGATGACTGCAAAAAACAGCAAGGCAAAGTCAAACCTTTGGAATCTTGAGCTCTTTGCTTCTGTGGGATGATGCTCCGTCCACCGCCATGACGATGAACTGATCTGGGTGTCAATAAAATATCAACCTTGAAAAAATGCTTGCTTCCTGGTTGTGATAACCAATCGCTTTCCATACGGTGTTCTATACAGCATTGAGTCCGATCGCATCTACATCCTTGCGGTCATGCATCTTCATCGGCACCCGGACTACTGGAAGTCCAGACGATAGATATGAAGAACCAGCGGAAATAGAGATTATTCATCTACATGCTTAATTTTTTAGCGGAGATTGTTTTTTCATGGAGCAGGCCGGAGCGTTGAAGTAAGGACAACTTCCTGAAAGTGTGGACAAGCTGGATTAAGCGGGACTGCAAGACTTCAAATACAAGCCGACGATTTAAACCAAACATATAATTCAATGACTTCCGTTTGAAAAGTGTGATGCTTTGAGGGCCTATTTTACCTTCGTATAGAATCAGATTGTTTATGCTCATGCAGTCATTGTTTGACGTATTTTGAATAGTATGCAATACCGCTTAACAATAGGAGTTGAATTAAAACATGGCTATTCCATCCATAATAGACAATTCCACTGAAAACGTTCTGCTGAAGACAATTCTCAGCGATTTACTGCAATCCGGTACGTACAAACGTTTCTCTGTTGCAACTGGTTATTGGGATCTTCCGGCCATGCGGGAAGTACTCCCAGCGCTCAAGGACTTTTTATCTCAACGGATGTTCAATGAAATACGCCTCTTGATTGGCGAAGAGCCGAAAATTCGCGTCGGCCAGCTTGATTCCGCTTTCCCTGAAAAATACCTCAACGCTGATCTTTCAGAACTTCCCTTCTCTCAAGAATATCGTGAAGTCGTCAGCTTCATGATCGAGGCACTACAGAAGGGTACACTCAAGGTCAAACTCTACAAGGGCGATTTTCTTCATGCCAAGTGCTACATCGTCGGTGCCGAAAATGAAAATGCCATTGGAATTATAGGCAGTTCCAACTTCACCCGCGCCGGTCTCATGGGCAATACCGAGTTGAACGCAGTTGAGGATGACCACCGGATTGTCAACTTCCGTCCTACGGCCCAATGTCAGAACCCAAGTCATTTTAGTTGGTTTGAAAAGATGTGGAATGATCCGGCCAGCATTGACTGGAATGAGCGCTTTACCTTGGAGGTGCTGGGACTTAGTAAATTTGGAGATATAAGCTATTCCCCATATGAGATGTATATCCGCATCTTGTATGAGATATATGGTGACGACATCGAAATTGAAGAAACGCTGAAACATGAGGAACGATTTGAGAGCCGGACGGACCTGACACTTTTTCAGGAGGAGAGTTACCGCAAGGTCAAATCACGTTTGGATAATCCCAAGATCGGAATGTGCCTTGTGGGCGACAGCGTTGGGTTGGGAAAATCTTATATAGCGCGGCGGGTTATTGAGGAGTATGGCTATTTTCAGCGCAAGAATGTTGTCGTTGTTTGTCCCGCCTCACTACGTGACGACTGGAAACAACACCTTGAAGAGATCACGGTCAATGCTCCGGTCTTTTCCATTACTGAATTCGGCAACGAACATAGCCTGGAAGGTGTCCGTAATGAACTTAAACGACGCAAAGAGGCATCCAAGGCAGCAAGCGCCATTGACCTCTTGGTAATTGATGAAAGCCACAATCTGAAAACCCAAGGCAGCCAGTCATTTCAGAACCTCCAGGAAACCATCACCAGTCCTGACTTCTGTAGCGCTGTTCCCCGTGTTTTGCTGCTAACCGCAACCCCGGTCAACAATGGCATCAAAGACTTGGCTAACCAAATAATCCTTTCCAAAGGCGGCAACGGACAATTCTTCTCACACTTCGGCATTCAGGACTTGGAGTCGTTCTTCGGCAACATACAGCGTCAGTTCAGCGCCAACGGCAGGGATGAAACTTTCGCTGACCTTTATCCCATTCTGCATAAGATCATGGTCAAACGCACCAAACACCAAGTCAAGAAAGATTTCCCCGATGCGACGATAAACGACGGCCAGCCGATTAAATTTCCGGAAGAGCGCCTTGAGAGCATCCTCTATGAGCTGGACGGAAAGGAGATCAGGAAAACCATATACAAACGTCTTGCAAATCTTGCCGATGAAAATCCATCTCTCTATGCGGCATTTACCGAAGAACGAGACCAGACTGATGAAGAGCGGCAGGAACAAGAGGGAATTCTGGACTTCTTCAATTTTGCTAAGGCAACGGCAAGGCAGAGCAAAAAGGCGGTCGAGTTCGAGTCGATCTTCCATTTTATCGATCGAGCCATCAATGGTCTCAAACTGATCCCCTATAGCTATCTTTCAGAAAAGAAGCAGCGTACTTCCGATGAAGAGCTTCAGGCACGCGCCCGTGGAAGCCTGACTGGAGTCATGAAGGTCACGATGTTCAAGTCTTTCGATTCATCTATCCATACTTTCCGACAAAGGATCGAGCGCTACTCAGACTATCTTGCAACCTTTGAAACCATCTTCTTCGATCAGTCGCGCATTGTACGCCCGGAAATCATTCAGAAGGCGTTGACACGCCATGATGAACAGCCTGATGACGACATCATGGATCTTATCGAAGAAGAGGTTGCGCACTTCACTGACCGGGAACTGCGGAAGCAGGCGCGTGACGCCGCCTACCCAATAAAAACGCCCTACGCTTCCATCCGTCACGATGATTATTGGATAGATCGGGTTAGGACATTCATCCTGCAGGATAAAGAGATTATCGCCCTGATTCTTGAAATACTGGCAGAGATCAGACAGGACAGTAAACTGGAGACCCTGAAACAGTTATTGCGCGGCGAGCTCAAGGGAAGCAAAGTTCTCATCTTCTCCTATTTTGCCACCACCATCGATTACCTCAAACAGCAGATTGGCGATGCATTCCTGACTGAACTCGGTATCAATCGGGAACAGATTGCATTTCTGAAAAGCCGAAATGGAGAGTACAAACAGGAGTATGTGCGCCGTTTTTCTCCTGTTGCCCAGCAGCAGATGGTTATAAATGGCATGGTCAATGACAAACCTGAATTGAAGCTGCTCTTCTCCACCGACGTGTTGAGCGAGGGGCAAAACCTTCAGGATTGCGGCGTTATTATCAACTATGACCTGCACTGGAATCCAGTCAAGATGATCCAGCGCAACGGCAGAATCAGCCGCCTCGGTTCAACCTTTGACGAGGTTTTCATCAAAAACTTCCGCCCCGAAGCCCAGCTTGACAAGTTCCTGAGGTTGATGAAGAAACTTCAAGAGAAGATACGGATCATTGGCGGCAGCGTGGGGATAGACAGCAGCGTTCTTGGTGAACAGATCAGTGACCGCCAGTTCGGACTTATGGAAGATATTTACTCCGGCGATACAAACAGGCAGCGAAGCGCCACCGAAGAACTGGAGCGGCGGAACGACTTGGCTTTTGATGAAGTGTTCGAGAATGATCTGCGTGATTTTATGCGTAGCGCTTCCGACGTGGAGCGGGAGCGCTTGCGTTCCATGAACTTCAACAAATGGTGCGGCATCCCGACGGTAGCCGGGAAAGATAAGCTGCTGGTGTTCAATATCGGTGAAGGTGAGTTTGATTACCTGACGCACGATGGCGCAAAAATTGGCCGTGCGGACAACCAGCTTACAGCTTTACGACGTATCCGCTCTTTTGATAGGCGACGGCAGACAGAACGGATCGGTTTTACCGAAAAGCAGGCCTTGATCCGGCAGGCTGAGGAGCTTTTTGCGTCTGAAAGATCAGTTCAGGAAACCATGGATGGCGGCGACTTTGGAGAGTTTTTGGGCGTAAGAAAAGGTGGCGGCGCAAACCCCATCGTACAGGCAAAGACCGACCTTTTGCGCCTGTTGTCAGAGAATGCAGAACGCTACTCTCAAGACAACATACGACGTATGCAACGTCTGCTCACCGGTCGCAACCTGTCGGTGGATAACCGTCTGCGGGCTTATTTGCGACGAAACGATAACCGGGTGTCGCTTGATTTTCTGGACTCGCTGGCTATACAATCGGTTCACTTGGTCAAGCAACTCGAACCGCACAATGCGCCTGATCCGGTTATATGGTTCGGGTATTATTCCGCTGAATCAACAATGAGATAACCTGATGATACGGCAGTACGTCAAACCGGTCGCGAAACTGGACTACAATACATTGTGCGAATCCCTGATCCGCACTTTCGGCATGACCGAGACGGTCAAATGGGACAGCTCCCTTTCAACCGCTCAGCAACAACAGCTTTTCGGCGGAGAACTTCTCCGCATCGTGGCAGATCATCCTACCCTGGCTCAACAGCACGACATCCGTGCCCTCTGCTGGCCCAAAGGGACTGTATCCCAACTGCTTTTTCTCTTTGTCCGGCTAAGTGACGACCGCCTCCCCAAAGCGCAGATAGAGCGGATTACGCGCCGTTTTGTGGGCGGCTTGGAGGCCGAGCGTTACACCGTCTGGTTTTTCGGCAATCCGTCACAAACCATGCTTAAGGTTGTACTGGCCGGCCGCGAAGGTAAAAAGACAGTCTGCAAGACTCTGACGCTGGAGGCAGGGCAGTGGTACAAGACCTACGACTTCATCCTGGATACGGTTGCCAAACAAAACGCCATGCCTGCCCAGAGGGATATGTTCGCTGTCGGCGAGCCTTCCCTGCTTTGGAAGGCCCTCTGGCAAGCCTTTGATATCTCGATCGTTAACAAGAACTTCTACCTTGACATCAAAGTTGCCTTTGATTCACTGATAACGGCGCTTTCCAAATGCAAGGGGATTCTGACCAGACCGGAACAACGCGCCCAGTTTGCAGTCCGCCTGCTGGGTCGGCTCATATTCTGCTGGTTTCTGAAGAAAAAGGGGATTGTAGGGAGCGATGCCCTTTCCAGCGCCACGGTTACAACCTGCGCCAATTTCTACCACGAGCTTCTGGAACCGCTCTTTTTCGATGTTTTCAACACCCCGCAAAATGCCCGTAAGGCAGGCCTGCCAGCCTGTATTGCCGGGTTGCGTTTCCTGAACGGCGGCCTGTTCGAGCCACAAACTGATGATTGCCGGGGTAACTTTCAACTGCTGATCCCCAATGACTGGTTTGCAGGATTCTTCGGTGATACCCTGGAGCGCTATAATTTCACAGTGGATGAAAACTCGTCGGCAAATTCCGAAATAGCCATTGACCCGGAGATGCTCGGGCGGATATTTGAAAACCTGCTGGCCGAACAGAATCCACAAACCGGCGCATCGGCCCGCAAACAGACCGGTTCTTTCTACACCCCCCGCCCGATCGTGGATTATATGGTTGAGGAAAGCCTGATCGCGTATTTGGGGAGTGGGTGTGCAGACTTTGTTCACACCGGCGAGCTGCCCACCGATCTGAAATCACAACCATCAGATTTGCTAAACAAGCTGAATAGCCTGAGGACCATCGACGTTGCCGCCGGTTCCGGCGCCTTCCCCATGGGGATGCTGCAAAAGATCGTCATGCTCAAACAGGCGCTTAATCCCAAAGCGTCCCTCTATGACCTGAAGCTGAAAACCATTGAAAATAGCATCTACGGCGTGGACATTCAGCCGATGGCGATCGAGCTTTCACGGCTGCGCTGCTGGCTGTCGCTGATCGTGGATGAAGAGCCGGACAAGGTGCAGCCGCTCCCCAATCTGGATTTCAAGTTTGTGTGCGCCGATTCACTGATAGACTTGGGTTACCAGACATTACAGGAGCAGTGCGAAAAGCGGTATGGTTTCCTTTTTCTTCAGGAGTTTGATGATAAAATAAATGAGTTGAAGCGTATCAGGCATGGCTATTTTGATACAACGCACAACCATAATCGTAAACAACAGTTGAAGCAGGAATTTCTGAAAGTCCAGGATGAAATATTCAGGATTTCACTTGATCTGGTGAAACAGAAGCTGATCAGCCCGGAGTTTGCCAATCGAATCACTGGCTGGAACCCTTTTGATGACAGCAAAGCGGCGCCGTTTTTCAGCCCTGCATGGATGTTTGGCGTTGAAGATGGATTTGATATTTCAATAGGAAATCCGCCGTATGTAAGGGCGGATGCGGGAGAAGAACATCTTGCCCAGCGGAAGCGAATTATCGAATCGAAGCAATATGTAACACTGTGGGAAAAATGGGATCTCTTCATTCCGTTCATAGAGCTTGGGTATAAAATTCTGAAGCCGAACGGCGTCACCACCATGATAGTTTCCGATGCCTATTGCCATTCCAAATATGCCCAGAAATCACAGGAGTGGTTCCTGCGCAACAGCCGCGTGATGCGCTTGGACTTCTTGAGCAAGATCAAGGTGTTCGATGCAGGAGTACATAACATTGTTTATTTCTTTCAGAAGACGGACGGTACAACCAACAAACCTGAGCGATGTGTGCATGAGATTGAATTTGGGAAGATAAAGAAACTGCCGACTGATGAGCAGCAAAATCTATCAATTCGAGCGTTTTTTCCGGACGATATAGAACAAGAAAACTATACGGTTAAAACGGTTACTCTAAATAAGATTTGTTACATTAGCTATGGACTTCGTCCAAATAGTGATGAAAACGACGCCAAAGGAGAATTTGTCACTGCAGATGTTGTTTCGTTACAAAAGGATTGTATTCATTGCAAGGCATATGTGGAAGGGAAGCATCTTGCAAGATGGCTTCCTGTTCTCAACGTATGGATCGAATGGGGAACAAATCGTGCTCCAGCTAAATTCTGTCGCCCAACATTTCCCGAACTTCATGAAACGCCTGAAAAACTTTTGGCCCAGAAGAACTCAGGGCCTGATCCTCTTGCGGTTTATCCCTACAACGATACATAACTAAATAAACAGTTGACAAATATGCCTGACTCTGTTACTTGTTTTTCAAAAACATGAACAGGAGGTGGGCCATGATTCCGGAAGATCGAGTTTATGATGGTAGCTTTCCCATACCGAAACTGTTGATCGATAAAGAGGATATAAGCGGTTTTATGAAAGAATTTAAGGGCTTCCACTCCCAGTTTGCCGATTGTTTTTCCCGTGAGGAGCCGCGGGAGAACTTTTATCATTACATGGCAGGCCAAATGAGCCAACTGGAAAGGAAATCGATTGAGCCAATTGCCCTGAATGTGGAGAGCGCCAAAGTACGGGCGATGCAACACTTTTTGAGTGATATCGTCTGGGAAGAGGAGCTCATTCTTTCCAAGTACCACGGCATGGTAGCAGAAGATCTGGGGGATGCCGAGGGGGTGCTTCTTTTTGACGAATCGGGCTTTGTAAAAAAAGGGAATGATTCCGTCGGGGTTTCCCGGCAGTACTGTGGCAGCGTTGGAAAAGTGGAGAACAGCCAGGTCGGCGTTTATGCGGCCTACGCCTCTCGCCACGGGTATTGTTTTTTGGATAACCGCCTGTTTATCCCTGAGAAGTGGTTCGGCGATGATTACGCCGAGCGCAGGAAGAAGTGCCGACTTTCCGACGAGGTTTCTTTCAAGACGAAGCCTCAGTTGGCGGTGGAGATGCTGGAGAAAATTGTCGCCGCAGGAGTGATTCCCTTTCGATACGTGGCGGCGGATTCGATTTACGGGAACAGCCCGGAGTTTCTGCATGCTGTGGAAAAGGTTCCCGGAGTGGCGTACATCGTGGCTCTTCCCCGTGACACCCTCTGCTGGCTGCATGACCCAGCGATCATGGAGAAGTCTTACCGATACGGTGGAGAAAAGAAGACAAAACAAATCCTTTCGGAAACCGAGAAAAAACCCCTCACCTTCGAGAAGATCGCCAAGGGAACGAACGACTACTTCTGGTATCATCGTATGGTCTCCGAAGGAGCAAAGGGACCGATAACCTATGAGTTTATGA
>JAHYJE010000021.1 GCA_019429105.1 Syntrophobacterales bacterium | reverse complement strand
CCCGAAAGCGCAGCTTAATGTCCATAATGTCTCTATCGGGAATATGGTTTTTTCAAGCAGTTAGAACCAGATTCCCGCTCAGAATCGTTGCGGGAATGACAAGAATGGGGAGTTTTGCAATTGCCTCAATCGTCCAAGAGAAATATCCGCGAATCAACAAATCTGGTGAACTGTTATTTTTTTGGTGAACGACAGGTTGACATCTATGCTCCTCAAAGGCTGTTTACATACGCACACCACTTGCTCGGACGGCGAGCTTTCCCCCCAGGAAGCCGCCGCGGCCTACGAAGCAAAAGGATATGATTTTATAGCCTTTACGGATCACGATCACCTGCTGAAGAAAAACTATCTCGACCTTTACCGGCAGGTAAAAACGGACATGATTATTTTTTACGGCATCGAGCTTACGGTCTTTGTCAATGGCTATGTACACGTGGGAAAAATCGCCGGCGACCAGGAAGAACTGCATATTTTCAACCACATCGGCGAATATGACTTTACCCCGGAGCAGTTGCTGGCGCGGCTTGCCGAACTGGAGAAGCTGTATCCCCTGGATGCGGTGGAAATAACGAAGAAGGGCTTTCGCGATCGTGTTTTCGAAGCGCTGGCGATAGCCTATCCCAAAATCGCCTCCGATGACTCGCACACGGCCGCCGGCATCGGCAGGGCCTGGGTGGAGCTGGATGCGAAGCGGGAAAAGGATGCGATCATCAAGTCAGTAAAAAAGGGAGAATTCTGGAATTGCTATCTGCACTGAGACGCATTGGGCGGGCTGCAAAACCGCCTCTGCAAATGACGGTCGCCCGTCCAGACGGCGGGATAGCGGAAAATAATTTCATTAGCAATATAACGATATGATTGGCATAAACTATATTCCCCCTCAAACAGGAAGGAGCGTTGGCAATGGGTAGAAGATTAGCTGTCTGTGCCGTGGCGCAGATTAAAAATCATCCCAATTATCACTATTTGCGCTTTCAAAACATGCTGCTCGACTGCTTCGAGCCGATCATGGAACAGACGCAGGCGACCTTCGACATGGAAACGGGCATCCGCACCATCATCACCTGCTCGGATGACGTGTTCGATGCGCGCACAATCTCCGACAACGGCATCACGGATGTCGTGGGAGCACACTTCCGCGGGGAGGAAAAGATCGCACAGGAGAGCATCAATGGCCTCGGCTACGCGATGGCCTGCATCCTTTCCGGTCACGACGACGTCATCCTGTTTATGGGCCACTGCAAGGAGTCGCAGGGGGAAAGCCGCCGGATGGTTTCCAACCTCGCCTATGACCCCTTCTACTGCCGGCCCCTCGGCATGGACTACCACAACGTGGCCGCCCTGCAGGCCCGGGCTTATATGGAAAAATCGCAGATTACCGACGCGCAGCTGGCAAAAATAGTGGTGCGCTCCCGCAAGAACGGGGCAAAAAACCCCTATGGCCGCGAAAATAAACTCGTTGACGAGGAGGAAGTGCTGAATTCTCCTTTGTACTCGGACCCGCTAAGGGAGCTGCACCTCTATCCGGTCACCGATTGGGCTTACGGAATGCTGCTGTGCAGCGAAGAGCGGGCAGCGGAGTTTACGAAAAATCCCGTCTGGATCACCGGCTATGGAAGCTGCATGGACCGGTATTTCATGGGCGACCGGGACCTTGCGTCCAACTTTTCGCTGAAAAATGCCGCCCAGCGGGCGTACGCGATGGCCGGGATCAAAGACCCCCGGAAGGAGATTCAGCTTTTCGAGCTTGCCGACCAGGCAGCGTATCAGCTCCCCATGTGGGCCGAGGGGGTCGGCATTGCCGATGAAGGGCAGGGCGGCCAATGGATTGACGAGGGCGGCATGGAGACATTCAACGTGAACCTGTCCGGGGGACAACTGAATGGCAACCCGCTGCTCCTCGGGGGGGCGGCCAGGGTTATTGAATGCTACTATCAGCTCTCCCGGCAGGCCGGTGAGCGACAAGTCGAAAACGCGAAGCGGGCCGTCGCCCAGGCGGCAACCGGCGGGGCCGGGCAGCATCAGGCGGTAATCGTCATGGAAACGCAGGGGGGTTGAGGAATGGCGCATCACAAGAAAAACAGAAATGTCGGCATTATCGGCATCGGCCAGACGAAGCATTCCAGCCATCGCGAGGACGTCAACCAGCCGGAATTGATCCATGAAGCCGTCAGATTGGCGCTGCAAGACGCGAACCTGACCATGAAGGACATCGACTGCGTCGTACACGGCAACATGGAGCTCTTTGAGATGGTCCACCAGCCGGATCTCTGGCATGTTTTGGGAACCGGCGCGTACGGCAAGGACTGCATCCGGATCACCACCGGCGGCACGGTGGGAGCGACGCTTTCCTGCGCTTCGGACAATCTCGCGGCGTCTGGCATGTACGATATCGTCATGGCGATCGGCTTTGAGAAACTGCAGGAGGGACACACAACGGGCGGCATCACCAACATGGCGGATCCCCTCTGGTTTCGTAAAATTCAGGCGGGGGCGCTTACCGGCTCCTCGGCCTACGACGTCGAACGGGAATTCGGTTTGGAGCGGGCCAACCGGGCGTCCCTTACCTACCGCATCATCATGGACAAGCACGCGTGCCTCAACCCCAACGCACACCGCGCCTTCGGCCTTGAATTCAGCCAGATCGACGATTTGATCCGCACCTCGCCTAAACTCGTGGGCGAGCTGAAACTCATAGAAATGTGCTCCCAGTCCGACGGGGCTTGCTGCGTCATCTTCGCCTGCGAGCAGAAGGCGAAGGAGCTTGCCCGGACGCCGGTCTGGATACGGGATCATATCACCGTCCATCGGGAGGAAACCTTCAACATCTTCGGCTACGACCGGAAAGTCCCCGTCATCAAGACGCATAAATTCGCGGCCGAGCAGCTCTTTGGGCGCAACGGGATCAAAGACCCGCTAAACTACTTTGACGTGTTCGAAATGTACGATCCGGCCACCTGGTGGGCTATCGACTGGCTCCGGGACTTTTTTGCCCTGCACGGCGATGAGCACCTCAAGCTCGTCGAGAACAAGGAAATCATGATCGGTGGCAGAATGCCCATCAATCCCTCGGGCGGCGTTATCGGGTCGAACCCCATCGGGGCCACCGCGCTGATCCGGGTGGCCGAGGCGGCGCTGCAGGTGCGCGGCAATGCCGGCCCGCACCAGATTCCCACTCCGGTGAAGCACGCGCTTGCCTCCGGGTTCGGCGGCACCATGTGGACCGTAATGACAATGCTGGAAAAGGAACTGAACTGGTAGGAGGATAGCGATGGCAGAATACTGGGGCGTCACAGTAGCAGATATCTTCAACTCGATGCCGGAGCGTTTCCGGCCCGAAGGGGCGAAGGATGTCGAAGCGGTTTTCGGCTACGACATCAAGGACGAAGGGAAATGGCAACTGACGGTAAAGAATAACGCGATGACGCTCGCAAAGACCGACGACCTCTCCCACTGCGTCGCGACGATGGCAGCCGACGGGGAGACCTTTGTCGGGGTCAACGTCGGCAAGGTTGATGCAACAAACGCCTTCATAAGCGGCAAGTTCCGGATTGAAGGCGACATGGCCGCCTTCGGGAAGACCGGCCGGCTTTTCCGCAAATTCGTCCTTGCCAAAAAGGAGATGACGACAAGGGAGTATCTCGCCGACATGTTCGCGACCATCGTGCCGCGGTTCAAGGCCCAAGAAGCCGAGGGGCTCGAGGCCTCCTTTGCTTTCGATCTCGGCGGGGCGGAGGGCGGCCAGTGGAGCGTCTTCATCAAGGACAAGGCCTGCACGGTCACGACGACCATCGAGGGCAAACCGACTGTAACGCTGGAATTTAACGACGCCCGGGATTACGTTGACTTCATCCTCGGGAAGATCGACGCCCAGAGCATCCTGGCGGCCGGAAAGGCGGCCGCCAAAGGCGACATCAACATGATGGCGTCGAAATGGCCTCTCCTGTTCGAGAAATACAAGGACCCCCTGGCCGGGAACGTCCAGGAGCAGGAATTGCTGACGCTGAAAAAGACCATCTCGATCAATCAGAGGTTTGCAACCGGCCCCGTGATGGGGAAGTTTCTCCGGGGGTTGAAGGATAAAAAGATATACGCCAATAAATGCCCCCGGTGCGGCCGCCTGCAACTCCCGCCGCGGGAGGTTTGCGCGGAATGCCGGGTGCGCGCCGCTGAATTCGTGGAGGTCGGACCCAAGGGTGAAGTCCGCTACATGGACGTCGTTTACTACGCCCTGCCCGATCCACTGACCGGCGTGGCCCGGGAAACTCCCTACGGATCAATCAACATCCTTTTGGACGGCTGCAAGGGCAATGAAACCCTGCCGCACTTTATCCGGAAGGATCAGATAGAAAAGATTCAGGCGGGCTGGAACGAAAACAAGGGAACCCGCGTCCGCCCCGTCTGGGAGGAAAACCGGAGCGGGGATATCTGGGACATTAAATACTTCGAGATAGATGAGTAAGGAGAGGGGATATGGCAAAAGAGCAGGTCGCTGGATTTGAAGACAGCTATGAAGTCGAAGGTAAAATGGCGCTCCCCTACACCTACTTCGCCGGGCGGGTGGGCAGCAAATTTATTACAACCATTCGCGATCAGCAGAAAATCATGGGCGTAAAATGCCCCGCCTGCAACACCGTCTATCTCCCGCCCCGGCAGGTATGCGACAAGGACTTTACCGACATCCGCGACAACTGGGTAGAGCTGAACAATACCGGCACGGTGACCACCTTCACGGTAGTGCGCTACGACGACCGGCACCTGCCGCGGCCTGCCCCCTATGTCCTGGCCCTCATCCAACTCGACGGCGCCGGCACGCCGTTTATGCACATCGTAGAGGAGTGCAAAATCGAGGACGTGAAGATCGGGATGAAGGTAGAGGCGGTCTTTGCCAAAGAGACGACGAACACCATCCTCGACATCGATCATTTTAAACCAGCGCCCGAAAAAATCTCTATTCACGCGCTCAACACGGCCCGGAAGCAATGGAATCCTGCGGACGAACCAGCGACTAACGAAAAACGAAAAGGAGGAAAACCCGATATGGCAACGCCAGTTATCATTGCCGCAGCGCTCACCGGCGCGGCAACCATGAAGAACCAAAACCCGTCCGTGCCCTACACGCCGGAGGAATTTGCCGAAGAAGCCTGGAAGTGCTGGCAGGCCGGCGCGGCCATGGTGCATGTGCATGCGCGGGAAGACGGCGGCATGGCCACCCATGATCACGGCCGGATCAAGGCAACCCACGACGCCATCAAGGACAGGTGTCCGGAACTCATCGTCAACCTGAGCTCCGCCGTCGGCATGGGCAAAACAGCCGAGCAGCGGATCTCCCAGATCGTCGCGATCAAGCCCGAGATGGCGTCGCTTAACACCAACACGATGAATTTCGGCATTGTCGAGAGAAAAACAGGAAAGATATTCATTGATTATGTGTTTGAAAACACCTTCACCATGCTGCAGGATTTCAGCCGGGCGATGGAAGAAAACGGCGTGAAGCCGGAGATCGAATGCTACGACATGGGCGGTTTGGACAACACCCTGCTGATCGCCCGGCAGGGCATCTTCAGCGACCCGATGAATTTCAACTTTGTCTGGGGAGTGGCGGGCGGGCAGGCTTTCCGCGCCGAATCGTTCATCGCCATGATGAACGCGCTGCCGCCGCGGGCCAACTTTACCACCTGCGGCGTCGGCACGGACGAGTTCCCCTGCATCATGCAGTCGTGCCTGCTCGGCGGACACATGCGGGTGGGGCTGGAGGACAACATCCGGATGCCGGACGGCCGGCTGGCCCGGGGAAGTTACGAACTGGTGGAAGTGGCAGTGAGTATTGCCAGCGCCCTGGGGCGACCGGTGGCGACAGCGACCGAGGCGCGTCTGATTATGGGTATGAAGCCAAGATAGCCTTTAACTTTGGGGGATGCGCTATGGAATCATCAGAAAAAACCATGAATGATGTTTTTCGGAACCGCGCCAAAAAATACGGGGAGCGGCTTGCCGTCGAAAAAAAGATGAACGGCGTCTGGCAAGGCGCCTCCTGGAACGAGTATTACGAACGGGCGCGCGCCGTCGGCCTTGGGCTCTGGTCGCTGGGAGTCCGGAAGGGGGAGATGATTGCCATCCTTTCCGAAAACCGGCTGGAGTGGCTTTATGCGGATATGGGCGCACTCGGAATCGGCGCCTGCGTCATCCCGATCTACCCGACGCTGGCGGCCGAGGAGATCGAATATATTGTCAATAATTCCGAAGCGAAGGTTATTATCCCGGAAAACCAAAACCAGCTCGAAAAGGTGCTGGAGATTGTGGATAAGTGCCCCCGCCTCGAAAAGATCATTGTCATGGAGGAAGCGGAGGCTAAGGGGCACCCCCGGATTATCAGTTTCCGGGCTCTGCTGGAGCTGGGCCGGAATGAACACGCCGCAGACCCCAAGCTTTTTGAGAAGCTGTCCCGGGAAGTCACCGCTGACGACTTGGCGACGATTGTTTATACATCCGGGACCACCGGATTGCCCAAGGGCGCGATGATCACCCATGGGAATGTTTTCTGGGTGGTCCAGTCCCTGGACCGGATTCTGCCCCATTTCGCCTCCGACCGGGACTGCACGGTTCCGTTCCTGCCCCTTTCCCATGTTTTTGAACGGATTGCCGGCCACTTCTATGGCATGTACTGCGGCATCACCGCTTCCTACGCCCAGAGCATCGACACGCTGCTTAGTGATTTTGCGGAGAAGCGGCCCACGATGATCCTCGCCGTTCCGCGCGTCTGCGAAAAGGTTTACCAGAAGATCATGGCGCAGGTGAAAGAGCAATCCCCCTTCAAACAGAAGGTTTTTATCTGGGGGCAGCAGGTCGGCAGCCGCATCAGCGAGCTCCGCGAAAGGCACACGCCCATCCCGTTTTTTTTGAAGCTCCAGTACAAACTCGCCTATGCGATCATCTTCAAAAAACTCCAGGACAAATTAGGCGGACGGGTCACCTGGATGACGGCCTCCGGCGCCCCCACTGCCCCGGAGATCATTCGCTTTTTCAACGCCGCCGGCATTACGGTCATTCAGGGATACGGCATGACGGAAACGACGGCGCCCGCCACCATGCAGTCGCTGGCTGATTACCGGATAGGTACCACCGGCAAGCCGCTCCCCGGCCAGGACATCAAGATAGCCGCCGACGGAGAGATTTTGATCAAGGGCGGCAACGTGACAAAGGGATACTGGAAATTGCCGAAGGAAACCAGCGAATCCTTTACGCCGGATGGATATTTTCTGTCGGGCGATATCGGAAAGTTCGATGAAGAGGGCAATCTGCTCATCACCGACCGCAAAAAGGACATCCTCATTACCTCGGGCGGCAAGAATGTCGCCCCGCAGAAGATCGAGGGTTTATTCAAGTCGGATCCGCTCTTCACCCAGTTTATCGTCATCGGGGAAAAGAAAAAGTACCTGACCGGGCTTTGCAACATCGATCTGGACCTGGCAGCGATGATCGCGGCAGAAAAAAATATCCCCTGCCAAAAACCGGCCGATTTGCTGGATAATGCCCTTTTTCTGGCCATCGTCCGGCAACATGTCGAGGAGCGCAATACACATTTAGCCCGGTATGAAACAATCAAGGATTACCGAATCATCGGGGATGATTTTTCACAACAGGGCGGCGAGCTGACGGCAACGCTCAAACTGAAGCGGCGGGTGGTTATCGAGAAGTATCAGGCCATGATCGCCGAGATGTATGAAAAAGAGGCCGTAGATGAGCTGTATCGTAAATAATGGTCTGCAGCAGTAACTGCGCTGGCGCACAAGAAGAGGAGAACAAGCATGTCGCAATTTCCAGGCATTGAACCGATGGTCTGCCATAGCAAGATCAATATCCCCTATTCCTGGTGGGCCGGCAACACGGCGAGCAGATTTTTTACAGCCCTGCGGGATGAAAAAAGCATAATGGGGACAAAATGCCCGGCCTGCGGCAGGGTATTTTGTCCCCCCCGCAAGGTTTGCCCGATCTGCTTTACTGAAAATACGCAGTGGGTGGAGCTGGCATGCGAGGGGCGCGTCCTTTCCTTTACCGTGGCAAGGCGCCAGTTTGCCGCCATCCCCAAGAATCGAAAGGCACCGGTCATCTGGGGGCTGATCAAACTCGACGGCGCCGACACCGCCCTGCTGCATTATATAGACGAAATAGAGCCGGAAGGCGTGGCCATCGGCATGCGCGTAAAGGCGGTGTTCTCCGAGGCGCGCACGGGCGGCATCCTGGATATTTCGCATTTCCGGCCAACAAAATAAGGAGCCAGCGACATGGACAGAGCGGCGATAATCGGCGTCGGCATGACCAAAATAGAAAAAAACAAGGTGCGGGAGACCTTCGCCGACATGGCGTGGGAGGCCGTAAACAAGGCCCTGAACGATGCGGGCATGACGATTGCCGATATCGACAACGTGGTGACCACCTCCAGCGACTTCTGGGACGGACGGACGATTTCCTGCATGGCCGTAGGAGACGCCAGCGGCGCGGCCCACAAAAACGTCTCCTGCGTCGAGGGGGACGGCGCCTACGGGGCGCTTTACGGGATGACCCGCTGCCTTTCCGGCTCATACAAAACCACGCTGGTCACCGGACATTCCAAGGGTTCCGAGGGCGTATCGAGCCTCATCACCAATGCGGCCTTCGATCCCATCTACGAACGCGCCCTCGGCCTGGACATGGTTACCGCCTGCGCGTTGCAGGCCAGGGCATACATGCACCGCACCGGGACCACTGAGGAGCAGTTGGCGCTGGTATCGGTGAAGAACCACGGCAATGCGCTCAAAAACCCGCTTACGCAGCTCCCGCTGAAAATCACCGTTCAGGATGTACTCGCCTCCGAGCCAATCGCCGACCCGCTCCACAAGCTGGACTGCTCACCGGTGTCCGATGGGTGCGCGGCGGTCATTATCGCCCACGAATCGGTGGCGACCAGGTTCAGGCAGAGGCCCGTCTGGATCAGGGGCGTTTCGTTTTGCGCGGACAGCTTCTTTTTGGGCGACCGGAACCTCTCCCGCGCCCGGGCGCTGGCCGCAGCGGCGAAGAAGGCCTACGCTATGGCCGACATCAATGACCCGAAAAAAGAGATCGATGTTGTCGAACTGCACGACGCCTTTACCTATCAGGAACTCCTGTGGCTCGAGGAAATGGGGCTTGCCGAGGCGGCGACGGCCGGGAAACTCCTCGAAAAGGGCGATTTTGACAGAAACGGCCGGCTGCCGGTAAATGCCTCCGGCGGACTGCTTTCCGGCCACCCGGTTATCGCCGCCGGCCTCTACAGCCTGGCCGCAGTGGTCAGGCAGATTCGGGGCGACGCGGGAGGATTTCAGGTAAAAAAGGCAAAAACCGGTCTGGCGCACGGGGTAAACGGGCTTGCCGGCCAGTCCCACTGCGTGTTTATCCTGGACCGGGACAAGTAGGAGGAAGAAACATGGCAAAAAGAGTGGCAATTGTCGGAACCGGCCAGACATTCCATACGAGCCACCGTCCGGATGTAAACGGACAGGAGCTCATTAACGAGGCGGTTATCCGGGCGCTCAACGACGCCGATCTGCAGATGAAAGACATCGATGCCATCGTCATCGGCAATATGGACCACTTTGAGGGAATCAATTACGTCGATTGCTGGAGCGTGGACGGCTCCGGCGGCACGATGAAGCCCATTATCAAGCTGACCACCGGCGGGACCACCGGCTGCACTGTAGCTATTGGCGGATATCATCTGGTCGGGTCGGGGATGTTCGACAGGGTTTTGATCATCGGCTGGGAGAAGAACTCCGAGTCGGACACCACCGGCGCCATCACCACCGCCTTTGATCCCATCTGGGATCGCCTGGTATTCGCCGGCGCGATTTCGGGACTGGCCGCGGAGGCGCAGGCCTACATGGCCCGCTACGGCGCTACCGACCGCGACGCCGCCCGGGTGAGCGTTCGCGACCGAAAACACGCACTCAACAACCCCCACGCGCATCTCCGCCGGGAGGTAACCCTCGAACAAGTGCTTGCCTCCCCGATCCTGGCCGATCCGATCCATCTGCTGGACGTCTGCCCCCGTTCCGACGGCGCATGCGCCGTCATTATGGCCAGCGAAGACGTCGCGGAGAAGATCTGCCCGCAGCCCGACTGGATTTTGGGCACGGCGGCGCGCCATTCATACAGTTATCTCGGCGACGCCGATTACGGACGGCTCACCAGCATGCGCGAGGGCTCGCAGGAACTCTGGAAGAAGGCGGGCATCCGGGAGCCGCGCAAGGAACTGGACGTAATCGAGCTCTACCAGCCCTATTCGTTCGGCGGTCTGATCTGGATTGAGGACATGGGCCTTGTCGGCCCCGGCGAGGCGCCGCGGTATATCTGGGACGGCAATACCGACATGGGCGGCGAGCTTCCCATCAACCCGTCCGGCGGCGTTATCTCCTGCAATCCCATCGGGGCAACCGGGCTTATCCGGTGCGCCGAGGCGGCGCTGCAGGTGATGGGGAAGGCCGAGTACAGGCAGGTTCCGGACGTCAAGCTTGCCTTCAGCAGTGGGTTCGGCGGCTGCTGGTGGACCGATATGATCCTGCACGGCAGGAAAAAACCGCATTGATTTCAGGGGAGTAAAAATTATGGTCAGGCCAGAACAGCTCATCATCGCCTCAGGCGACGCGGTTCAACCCTTTGCGTATAGCGTGGGGATGCACGGGAGCAGGTTTTTTACAGAGATACGGGACAACTGTCGTTTTATGGCGGTTCGGTGTCCCCGGTGCAAAAAGGTTTATATCCCGCCGCGCGCGGTCTGCGGGGACTGTTTTGTGGAGATGAAGGAGTGGGTCGAAGTAGGGCCGCAAGGGGTCATCGGCACCTTTACCATTATTCGCTTTGCCTTCCTCGATCCGGAAACAGGCAGGCAGAAGCCGGTCCCCTATGGTTACGGCTTCATCAAACTGGACGGCGCCGATACCCTTTTTCAGCACTACATCAGCGTCGAGGAGGAAAAAAGGCTCCGAATCGGCGCCCGGGTCGCACCGGTATTTTCCAGGGAGCGAAAAGGCAGCATCCGGGATATTGAGTATTTTAAGGTAACAGATTGATCTTGATGGAGAGAGCGCCGATAATGATGGATGAGCAAAATAAAAATGATTTATTGAATCTGCGACGCGCCCAGTTGACCAAAGCGGCGTACAAGGTCGTAGGCGAGAAGGGTTATTCCGATTTCACGATCAGGGACATCGCCGAGGAGGCCGGCCTGTCAACGGGGCTGGTCCACTATTATTTCAAGAACAAGGCGGAACTTCTGTTCAAGCTGTTGAAGGAGATGAACGCGAAACTCGGTAATAATCTCCAAAGGGCGCTGGCAGCGCTGACCGAACCGCAGGACAAACTGCTGGCCTTCTGCGACGAGGCGTTCGCTCTGGTGGATAAGGAAAAGGCTTATTTTTACGTGTTGATCGATTTTTGGGGACAGATGAATCACGACAGCCGGATTCGCCAGGCCAATATCAAGCTTTACCAGAGCTACCGCGACGAGATCGCCGCCATTATCGAGGAGGGGGCGGCAAAAGGCGTGTTCATGGCCGTGGATGTCAAAACTACTTCCGTCATCATCGTTGCCCTGATTCAGGGGACCATCATCCAGTACGTGATTGATAACGAGGCCTTTTTCTATCCCGAGCTCCGGGAGAAAATCAAGGCGCAGATTCTCTCTTTGGTCGTCAAACAATAATAATCCATTAGGGGGCATTCATGGAATTCGGTTATACGGACGAGCAGTTAATGTTTAAAGAATCGGTCTATAAGTACGCGAAAAAAGAAATCGTGCCGCTGGTCGAGGAGGCTGACCTCAAGGGCGAGTTTTCGCTGGAGGTATGGCAGAAGCTCGGAGAGATGGGGCTTCTGGGCCTGCCGTTTCCGGAGGAACTGGGCGGGGGCGGCGCCAGCGTCGTGACCTGTTGCCTGGCAGGCGAAGCCCTGGGACATGCCGGCGTCGATCAGGGACATCTGCTGGCAATGGGGGCGCATACGTATTTGTGCACGGATACCATCTTCAAGCATGGAACGCCTGACCAGCTCAAAAAGTACATCCCGAGGCTTGCCGGCGGCGAGTGGATCGGCTGCATGGGGCTCACCGAACCGGGCGCCGGTTCCGACGCCGCGTCGCTCACTACTACGGCGGTCAAACGGGGCGACAAATGGATCCTCAACGGCACAAAGACCTTCATTACCAACGCCCCGGTCTGCAACGTCTGCGTCGTTTATGCCACGGTCGATCGGGCGCTGAAGCACAACGGGATTACCGCCTTCATTGTCGAGCGGGGCTTCCCCGGCTTTGCAACCGGCAAGCCCTTCCACAAGACGGGGGTGCGGGCCTCCGCCACCGCCGAGGTGATTCTCGACAACTGCGATGTCCCGGAGGAAAACCTGCTGGGCGAGATCGGCAAGGGCTTTGAATACACCCACGAGACCCTCTCCTGGGACAGAAGCTCACTGCTTTCACCCTTCATCGGCGGCATGCAGTTCGCCATCGAGGCGTGCACCAAGTACTCGCAGGAGCGGGTGCAGTTTGGAAAACCGCTGAACGCCTTCCAGGCGATCCAGCACAAGCTGGCGGATCTCCGGATTATCAAAGAGGCAGCGCGCATGGTCGTTTACCGGGTTGCCCATGACAAGGACTCCGGCAAACCGCTCGATCACATGCATACCTCCATCGCGAAGGCGATTGTGGGCGACTGGGGCGTGAAAGCCGCCAATGATGCAGTCCAGGTCTTCGGCGGTTACGGGTACATCCATGAATACCCGATCGAGCGGTTCCTCCGGGATGCGAAGCTCGGGCAGATCGGCGGCGGAACCTCCGAAATTCAGCGGCTCATCATCTCCCGTATCCTGAGCTACTTCTCATGACACGCCCGGAAACGGAATAATTAGACAGGAGAATAATATCATGAACTATGATTTGACGCCGGAGCAGTTATCCATAAAGGACAATTTTACGAAGTTCTGCACGAAGGAAATAGAACCGCGCGCTGAAATTCTTGACAGGGCTGCGCCTGAAGAAGCGGGCAGACTGATGAAGGAAAACATCAAAATGATGGCGGGCATCGGCTATCTGGGGATCGGCCACGAAGAGGCTTACGGCGGTACAAATCTCGATTTGATCAGTCAGGCGATCGCCGGAGAAGCTGTGGCTGCCGCCTGCGCTTCCACGTTTTTATCCTGCGGCGCCTCCAGCGGCCTCTTCGGCATGCCGCTTAGGCTGTTCGGCACTGCCGCGCAGAAAGAAAAATACCTTCCCGGCATCATCAAGGGCGAGCTCATCGGCTGCTTTGGCCTTACCGAACCGGAAGCCGGCTCGGATGCTGCTTCCATCAGGACAACCGCTGTGAAAAAGGGCGACCGATGGGTACTTAATGGAACCAAGACCTTCATCACCAACGCGACGATCGCCGATGTCGCGCTGATCTTCGCCTATAACGACAAAGAGAAGGGACCGGCGGACGGCGTTACCTGCTTTCTTGTAGAGCGCGACACCCCGGGATTTTCAGCGGGCAAGCCGTTCGATAAAATGGGCTTCCGCGGCTCCCCCACGGCCGAGCTAATCATGGTTGATTGCGAAGTTCCGGAAAGCGCGGTGCTCGGCAAGGCGGGCAATGGTTTTATCCAGGCGATGCAGACCCTCGAATACGGCAGGATCGGCATGGCGACCGTCTGTCTGGGAATCGCGGCCAAGTGCCTGGAACACGCGAACAGGTATTCCAAGGAGCGCAAGGCCTTCGGCAAACCGATCAACCGCTTTCAGGAAATTGCCTTCAAGATTGCGGACATGATGATCATGTCCGATACAGCCAGGCTCCTCATTTACCAAGCTGCCTGGGCCAAGGAGACGAATCAGCCGGATTCAGCGGTGCTGGCGTCGGTGGCGAAGGTTTGGGCTTCCGAAGCCGCCACGCAGATCTCCAGCATGGCGGTGCAGGTGCATGGCGGTTACGGCTATATCAGGGAGTTTCCAGTGGAGCGCCTCTACCGCGATGCCAAACTGGGCGAGATCGGCGAGGGAACTTCGGAAATACAGCGGGTGCTGATCGCCAAGGATCTTATCCATAAGTATTCAACTTAAAAGGTAAAATTATGCTGTCGCCCGGATTTTGGGGGAGACAGGAACAGGGAGAGATAACTATGTCCATAGATACCAAATTCATCGGCAAAACATATCCGGCTTACACATACGAGGTGGGAAAGGAAAAAATCAAGGAGTACGCCAAGGCGATCAAGAATCTCGATCCCCATTATCTCGATGACGATTTCGCCAAAAAATCCAAATACGGCGCGATTATCGCGCCTCCCACCTTCGCGGTCGTCATTGGCGCGTATCTGATCGAACCCGTTTTCCTGGACAAGGATCTGAACCTGAACATGCCGATGATCGTCCACGGCGAGCAGGAGCTGGAATTTCTGGAGGTTATCAAGGCGGGCGATTCCATCACCAGCAGCGCGCGGATCATCGCCATCCAAAACAAGGAGAAGCTGGACGTCATTGCGATCGAGGTCAAGTCAACAAACCAGCGCGGCCATGAGGTATGCCGGGGGATATATACCTTTGTCGCAAGGAAATAAGGCATAGAAATTAAGCAATTAACAACGACGGGATAACTACGCGTCAAAACCGTAAAGAGTGCAGGTTTGACACCCATAAAAACCCCCATGCCCGAAGCGGGCACAACGAAGCATGAAAATCCCCCCTTGCCCCCCTTTGGCAAAGGGGGGATGGGGGGATTTTCATACAAACAGGAGACTCACGATGACAGTTGAAAAAGGGCAAACATTCACCGGCAGCGAGCAGGTCGATAGATACCGGTCGCTATACTACGCCGGCGCCTCGGGCGATTTCAACCCGATCCATATCGATCCCGAGTTTGGAAAGATGGTGGGGCTGGGCGGGTCGATTCTCCAAGGTCTGTGCACGCTGGCCTTTGCGGCGAAAGTCGTTACCGATTGGACCGGCGACCCGGGCCGACTTAAGAAAATAAAGTGTCGTTTCAGCGCCCCGGTCATGATGGAAGATACGATTTCCGTCGAGGGCGCCGTTACAGACGTTCAGGCGGGCCGCGCCAAGCTTGCCATCCGGGTCGTAAACCAGAACGGGTCGGAAGTGCTCCAGAAAGTCGAAGCCGAGATCGATGCGTAAAGCATGCCAAGGGGAGGGATGTTCCGGCCCTGCGCGAATGCAGATGCAGGCTCCCCGAAAGTATAGGTACTCGTTGAACTTATGAAAGCGGCTTCACTATGCAAATTACCGGGTAAAATATAAAATCAAGACCAGGGCGATCAGAAAAACTGCAAAAACGTACAATCGCCAATGGCTTTTTTTCTCGGCAAAGGGGTCCATAAACTGCCTTGACGACCCGGGCGGCAAAACCGCAAGGTGGCTGAGCGTTGTCCCGAAGGGAACGTTGATCTTCAACTTGCCGTTTACCGCCCACCCCTCCGCGTTCAGGAGCGGGCCGATGTTGCGCCGCCGGAGTTTCATGCAGGCAAGAATCATTGACGGGCCGGAAATGAGCAGGATCCCTCCGAGCAGGCCCACCGGCATCCAGATGCCCGTTCCGAAGAAGATGCCGAGAGAGCCGGTCACCATCACGCCGATGCTGCCCAACGCGACGCCAATTGCCGCGACTGTGCCGACATCGATCTTTTTGGCGGCCAAAGGCTGAACAGCGCCCCCCGAAGCGCCGCCTTTCGGTGCGACCACGGCGCCGGCGGAATCCTTCGTTTTATTCAGCGACTCCTTCTCGGCGGCCGCGGCCCGTTTCATGGCAAGCTCTTCAACTGTGCGCACAAACCACTTGTAGGGGCTGAAAAAGGCCTCCCTGATGTTGATCGGCTGCACGACAACCTTCGTTATGACAGCATCCCAGTCATTGTTTTCGACGTCGTAAAAAATTCCGTTACGGCCGACAAAAATGTCGTCGGCATCCCCGGCGGTAAATGCTGCCATGATTGATTTCTTCGTGCCATCCTTTTTGGTCAGATCGCAATAGATAAGATACATCGAGGAAAGACCGGCGGTTGCGGCATGGGCGGCAGCGTTGGTAACATCCATGCAAAGCTCCAGTTCCCGGCTATCGAGAAAAAGCCGCCCCGATTGAAAAATGCCCCGTCTGTTCAGATAGAACTCATCCAGATTTACAAAGTTCTTCAGAATCTGCAGGAAATCGCGTTTTAAAAGGGCAACCTGGCGCAATCTCTGCAATTGCAAGGCAACATCCGCCATCTTCTTGTCCGCTTCTATCAATGCCTCAATTTTCACAATATCCTGGCTGTCAACAATGATGCCCTCGTCAAAAGTCAAAACCGATATAAACGACTAAAATAATCAAATAAACATGCATATTTTCCTTAACACAGTTTGCGTAAAATGGTATAAATCATGTTAAATATTAATTATTTAAAGGTGCATACATGATTCATATCCGCGATCACCAAACTGGTTACCTTTTTGATCCTTGGGACTATCTTGGACCAAAAAGGAAGAAACTTTTATCCGAATCCTGGGCAGGTCTGTTCCGTGAACAAATTCTGTTGTCCATGCCCGTAAACAAGTTTGCCGGCTTCTTTACGGAAGACTTCGGGAGGCCGACCAAAGAGCTGTATGCCGCCCTGGGATCTCTACTCATCCAGCAGATGCATGACCTGACCGACGAAGAAACAGTATCCCAGTTTTCTTTCAACATTCAATGGCACTATGCCCTTGATATTCCTGGCGAATCAGATGAATCCAAGTACCTGTCCCTGAAAACCCTCTGGAAACTGCGTAATCTGGTCATGAGGGAGAAGCTCGACGTCGAGTTATTCAACCAGACAACGGAGGCTCTGGCAAAGGCTTTTCAGGTGGACACAACCAAACAGCGTATAGATTCGGTACATATCCGCTCCAACATGCGCCGCCTGGGAAGAATCGGCATTTTTTCCCAGAGTATCCATACGTTTCTTGTCAATCTGAAACGACGTCATCCTGATATCTTTGAAACAATTGATAAAGAGCTTGTAAATCGTTACCTGAGCGAGAAGGCGCTTAGCTGTTTTTCGTTGGTAAAACCCACAGAGTCAGGAAAGACACTGGAGGGCGTTGCTCGTGATCTTTTTGCTCTGGTTCGGCTTTTCGAGGAGAACGATGATGTTAAATCTCTCCACAGTTATAACACGCTGCTTCGTGTTCTGAAGAATCAATGCCGCGTAACGGAAGCGAAAGACGATCAGCCTGAGGCGGTGGAAGTAATCCCCCCGAAAGAGGTTCCCTCCGATTCATTGCAGAATCCTTCCGATCCCGATGCCGGGTACAGTGGTCACAAGGGGCAAGGCTATCAGGCGCAAGTAATGGAAACATATTGTGATTCCAAAGATGAAGATATTAGGGGCAAGACCCTGAATCTGATCACCCATGTGGATGTGGAATCCGCTTGCATCGGCGATGTACATGCGCTGATTCCCGCGCTGGAATCAACCAGCGCGCGCGATCTGGCCCCTGCGGAAGTGCTTGCGGATTCGCTCTACGGCAGTGATGACAACTGTGAAAAAGCGCGGGAGATGGGTATTGATATCATCTCCCCCACGATGGGAACACCGAAAGAAAAAACCTTGAGTCTTGCCGACTTTCATCAATCAGAGAAGGGAATCATCACGGCCTGTCCCCAAGGACACGCCCCTGTCAGAATATCAACAGGAAAGAAGCAGAAACATGGTGTCGCCTTTGCCTCTGAGCAATGTAACGTTTGTCCCCTCAGGGCTCAATGCCCTGTTAAAGAGGGAAAGAACGATCATTATTTATACTATGATATCAAGGCCATACGAATTGCCAAGCGTCGGGCAATGGAATACTCTCCCCAATTCAAAGACAAATACCGGTGGCGTTCCGGTATAGAGGCAACCTTCTCGGCAATGGACAAAACAACAGGAGTCAAACGACTCAGGGTTCGAGGTCTGTCTGCCGTCTCCTATTTTGCCAGGTTGAAGGCCATTGCCGTCAATATATTCCGGGCAACGAGTGTGCGCAACGTGCTCACCACACCCTCTAAGACTCCGGTATCGGTAAACTCCGGCCTTCTCAACGCTAAATTTTACCTTCAGGACACTATTTTTGTTTTCAAAGAGCAGTTTCTGAAAACTTTGGGGTTACTTGCAACCGTTTTCACGCCGCCAAGAAATGACCCCCCCTATGAGTTGAAAACCGCAGCGTGACTTTTGACGAGTTCATCAACAATGGTCCCCAGAGTTTCAACGCCCAGCGCCTCCGCCTGGATCAGCGGCTTTGCGCTCAACCACGCCCGATATGATGCAAACCGGGCTTTTACCGCCTCCCACTTTGCCGATGTCAGTTCGTTATCCAGTTCGACAAGGGCGAAGAAGGCGCGCAGAGTTTTTTCATATTCCGGATGCAGCGGTCCGTCGAGATGCAATATCCCGTCACTGTTGGGAAACGCAACCGGAAGGGCCTTCAGTGCCTCTGAATCAGGGGAAACCGTTTGCGAGAGAACAGCCGAAAAAGCCGCCTCCAACTCGCCTGTCGCAGTCCTGGTTTCCGCCATCGCCAGAAGCTTGCAGCGTTGGAAATATTCATCAAGCTGAAGATGGATTTCCTTAAAAAGGGAAACTGCCTCGCCGCTTTTTTCCCCGGCAGGCAGCAGTTCCGGATTTTTCCCCGGCTCCTCGGCCCACGCCAGATATGCCTTGGCATCCGAGACAAATTTTTCGCAGCAGGCCGCATCCAGACCTTGCGCGCCGCTGGCATCGGCGACGGAATAACCTGCGTCAATGAGCGTCTTGATCAGGGTCTGCAATCCGACGTCCTCGGTCGATTCGGGAACTACCACCCCGTCGCCGTTGAGCGGCAGCTTGGAAAACAAGGATATTGCCTTGCCGATGCCGACGAGATCAGCGCTGCTGTCGTTAGTCTGACTGGGAACCGGGGTATTTCCGGAATCAGTGGGAAGGTTTTGCGATTTTTCACTAATGATTTCATTAACATTGACAATAGCCAGACGCAGCTCTGCATCGGCTGCCTGACCGGTGGAGATTTTATCCGTCTGCTCAAAGAGAATATCGAGAGACGATAGCGCCGCCTTCAGTTCCCCAATGGTTTTGATGATATCCGGCACCCGGATTCTGCCATCCTGGTCGGCATCGAGGTGTTCGAGGGTATCGCGCATCAGATGCTGCCGGGCCGGCATGGTAAGCACCGCCCAAAGCTTCTGATCGAGCTAGTGCAGACAGGCAATATCGTCTCCATTCTTTAGAACTACCTGGTCAACACCGCCAATGCGGCTGAACGTCCATCGATGCAGCGCCTCATTCATAGCATTACCGTCCCTTTCCCGGTTTGCAATCATTCTGATAACCCCCCGAAACCGCGTTTAGAGAATCTTTCCGAAATGGTAAATTCCCACATAGTAAACAAGCAGGTGATTGACTATAACAAGAAAAAATATTTTTCAAGTGCATGCTTTCCTTTTGTAAAGAACCCCCATGCCCGTGTCGGGCACAACGAAGCATGAAAACCCCCCCCTTACCCCCCTTTGGTAAAGGGGGGTAAGGGGGGGGTTTCATATAAATGGGCACTCTCCGTCACGCTCTATTTTTCAAATATTCGGACCTCGACCGAGTGTTCCCGGCGATCGTCCACAAGGGTAATTGACTGCCCGGTCCGCAAGTCGCCGTCAACCGTCACCCCCGCCCGACCAGCGACGGCAGGCGTGGACAGGACGGCGATGTGGTAAACGGTTTCCCGATAACGGTAATGCACCGTGAAGCCCTCCCAATCCACAGGAAGAAGCGGTGCGAAACTCAGTCTGTCCCCCTCGATGGTCAAGCCGAGGAGCGACTCCATAACGAGCCGGTAGAGCCAGCCAGCCGAACCCGTGTACCATGTCCAGCCGCCCCTGCCGGTGTGCGGCTGCACGGAATAAACGTCAGCCGCAACGACGTACGGCTCGACTTTGTAGGTTGCAATAGCCTCGGGAGATTTGGCATGGTTCACAGGATTGATCATCGTCAGCAGTTCCCAGGCGTGCGGGGCGTCGCCCAGGGCGGCAAAAGCCATAGCCGCCCAGATCGCCGCATGCGTGTACTGTCCGCCGTTTTCCCTGACACCGGGCACATACCCTTTTACGTAGCCGGGATTCAGCATTGACTTGTCGAAGGGCGGATCGATGAGCTGGATCAGACCGTATTCCCTGCGCACGAGCCGCCGCTCCACCGCTTCCATGGCCAGTCGGGAGCGGCCGGGCTCCCCTGCCCCGGACAGAACCGACCAGCTCTGTGAAATGGAAGAGATTTGGCATTCGGCGTTTTCGGCAGAACCCAGCGGCGTGCCGTCGTCAAAGTAGGCGCGGCGATACCACTTGCCATCCCAGCCATTTTTCTCTATATTCTGACGCAACTGCGCCGCTTCCAGTTCACAGCGGTCGGCAAAGGAGATGTCGCCGCGTGTGCGCGCCAACCCGGCGAACCACGTCAGAACATCATAGAGAAAGAACCCCAGCCAGACGCTTTCGCCTTTTCCCTCGGCGCCCACCAGGTTCATGCCGTCGTCCCAGTCTCCGGAGCCGATGAGCGGCAATCCATGTTCTCCGAACCGGAGCCCCCGCTGAATCGCCCGCACACAGTGTTCATAGAGCCCGGCCGTTTCCCCGGAACGGGAGGGCAGATCGTAATACGAATCTTCCTCCGCATTGACCGGACGCCCCAGGACGAAAGGAATGGACGCGTCGAGGACGCCGGTGTCTCCGGTAGCCGTGACGTAGCGGCACGTCGCCAGTGGCAGCCAGAGGTAATCATCCGAGCAGTGGGTCCGCACGCCCCGGCCTGAGGGGGGGTGCCACCAGTGCTGGACGTCCCCTTCGGAAAACTGACGGGACGCGCAGAGGAGCAGATGCTCGCGGGTAAGCCGCGGTTCGGTGTGGATGAGGGCCATCACATCCTGCAACTGGTCGCGGAAACCGAAGGCCCCTCCGGACTGGTAATAACCGCTGCGCGCCCAGAGGCGACACGCCAGGGTCTGATACAAAAGCCAGCCGTTGGCCAGCACGTTGAGGGAAGCATCGGGCGTTTCCACCTGGACGGCGCCGAGCGTATTTTTCCAGTACTGCCACACCGCTTCCAGCGCCTCCCGCGCCGCCGCCGCTCCCCGAAAACGATTCGCCAGGCGCCGAGCGGCGGCAACATCCTTCTCCGCACCGAGCGTGAAGACGATCTCCCGCTCCTCGCCGTCGGCAAGCCCAACATAAACCTGAATCGCGGCGCAGGGATCCAAAGAAGCCCCAACGCGGCCGGAAAGCCGCGACCGGCTCATCGCCGCCGGACTTGCATGCGTGCCGTTACGTCCCAAAAACTCCGTCCGGTCGCCGCTCACTGTCCGCTTCGCGCCGTCCGTGTTGAAAAAAGCGGTCCGGCCGGGAAATTCAGTATTGTATGGGTTCCGCGCGAAGAGCCCCCCGCTTGCGGGGTCAATTTCAGTCGCCACGTGCATGGCCGATTTCGGTCGCAAATCCCCCAGCACCCACTCTGCATAGCCCGTGACGGAGAGCTGCCGAAAACGGCCCGACTCGTTTTTGATCTTCAGCACTGTGAACTTGACGGGCGCGTCCGGGGCCACATAAACCCACACCTCGGAGCGGATGCTGCGCTCCGTGTGTTCGAAGACGCTGTAGCCGAATCCGTGCCGGGCGACGTACGGCGTCATCCCGCGGGCAGGCAGCGACATTGGGGACCAGAAGTCGCCGCGCTCTTCATCGCGGATGTAAAAGGCCTCCCCGCTCGTGTCGCTTACGGGGTCGTTGTGCCAGGGGGTCAGACGAAACTCGTGGGCATTTTCGGCCCAGGTGTAGGCGGAGCCGCTTTCGGACAGAACCGTGCCGAAATTTGGATTCGCCAGGACATTCACCCACGGCGCCGGGGTAGTCTGGCCCGGCGCGGTAGAAATGACGTACTCACGCCCATCGGGGGTGAATCCGCCGAGTCCATTGAAAAAAATCAGGTCGGGGCGGGGAAGCGCGGCCAGAACCGGGCCGGCGGCGCGGTGAGTCCGGGACAGCGTCAGGCGCGGCACGGCCATCTCGACAGTCTTTTGACGGCTGAGCTGGTCGGCAAGAGATCCTCGGGAGTCGCTGATGATGGCGCGGGCGACTGTCTGGATCAGGATACGGTCCTCGTTCGCGATCTGGTCTGCGGGTCTCACGAAGATACTGCCGCGTTTGTCCGTCACGTTGGTTTCGACGCCGGCGGCAATCAGCCCCATGATCTGGTCGTGGAGCAGTTGCCGGTAACCCGCATGATCTTCGTTCCAGATTACCAGATCCACCGCCAGTCCCTTGAGCAACCAGTACGCGTGGGCCTGCACAAGCTGGCGTACCAGCTCGATATTTGCCGGATCTTCGATCGAAAGCAGGACGATCGGCAGATCGCCGGAGATGGAGTATCCCCACAGCCCCGATTGACCGCGGCGGTTCTTCAGGATAATGCCCGCATCGGCCCGCATCGAGGCATTGGCATAGATCACCGAACCGGCGAGATGCCCGTAAAGCTGGGCGTCGGCCTCGGTGGCGTTGATCTGCCGCAGAAGCACATGACTGTACGTCCACGCCAGATCGAAGACCCGGTCCGCCAGACGCCGATCCTGGTATTTTTCCACCAGGCCCAGGGCGGCGGCGCGCGTCTCCCCCACCCCGGTGACAATGCTGAGAGTGGCCTTTTCGTCCGGCTCCAGCATGATTAGACAACGGATCGAGACGATCGGATCCAGTACGGAACCCTCCCTGCCCGTCAGGTCCGATAAATCCGTCATCGCCCGGGGGTTGGCAACGGTATTGCCGCGGCCGATAAACTGCAGGCGATCGGTTTCATAGGATATTTCCCCGAGATCCGCACACTGAACGGCCATCAGATGAAACATACAAGGGATTGGCTCCCCCTGGGACCGGGGGCGCCGGGTGCAGAAAATCGCCCGCTCCCGGTGGAGAATCTCTGTCTGGACAAAGAGATTGCTGAACGCCGGATGTAATGCATCGGCAGCCGGCGAGGCGAGCACGACCTCCGCGTAACTCGTGACGTCAATGGTTCTTTTCCTTTCAGATGCGTTGGTGATGGTGATGCGGCGCAGCTCGATATCGTCTTCGGGGGAAACGGCGATCTCCGTATGGGTATCGATGCCGTGGTCGAGGCGACGGAACTCCGCCCGCCCCTCTGAAAAGATCGCCTCGTAACGGTCCGCTCGTTGGGGAGTCGGCTGAGAGGAAGCGGCCCAGAACTCACCGCTCTGGACATCACGGATGTAATAGAAGCTCCCCCAGGAGTCGCAGGTGCTGTCTTCGCGCCAGCGCGTGACGGCGAGATCCTTCCAGCGGCTGTAGCCGCCGCCCGCGCTCGTCACCATCACATGGTAGCGGCCGTTCGACAGCAACTGCACCTCCGGAACCGGTGAATCGGGACTGCTGAAAACACGAATCGGCGGCGCCTGAGGGCTTAAGTCCCGATGGTTGTCGGAGGAATCGGCAATGTGCGCATAAAAAGCTGTTGACTGG
Organism: Syntrophobacterales bacterium; assembly: GCA_019429105.1. Taxonomy (NCBI): domain Bacteria; kingdom Pseudomonadati; phylum Thermodesulfobacteriota; class Syntrophobacteria; order Syntrophobacterales; species Syntrophobacterales bacterium. The sequence continues at coordinate 38,183 of JAHYJE010000021.1, read as the reverse complement.
GGAATTCGTTCCTGGAGCAGCAGCAGGGTCGCCTGAAACCGGGGTTCCGACTCAAATCGTTTCTGCATTGGCCGGTCGAGGAGCAAAAATGCCAGAGACAGGAGGCTCATGCCCTGGTGATGGGTCATGAAGGAGCGGACCACGGCGCTTCCCTGCCCGCGCGGCAGACGCGAAGGCGTGTAGTCGATCGCCTCATAGAAGCCGTAGCGCCCGCCAAACCCCTCCGCCGCGAGGCGTTCGAGATTCCGGCACGCCTCTTCCGGGGCAACCATCAACGCCATCGCCGAGGCATAGGGCGCAATGACCAGATCTTCGGCAAGCCCGCGTTTGAGGCCGAGGCCCGGCACGCCAAAGGCCCGGTACTGGTAGTTCTGGTGCACATCGATTGCGTTGTAACCCGATTCGGAACTGCCCCAGGGCATCCCGCGCTGCCGCCCATATTCGATCTGCCTGGCCACCGCCGCCTTCATGGTCTGATCGAGCAGGGTGTTTTCGTAAGTCGGCATCACCAGAAGCGGCATCAGGTATTCGAACATCGAGCCGCTCCACGAAAGGAGGATCTGCTCCCCGCCGGCAGTGGTGAGCAGACGTCCCAGGGCGAACCAGCTCTCCTGAGGCAGAAGCCCCTGGGCAATCGCCACGAAGGTGCTGAACCGTGCCTCAGAAGCCAGCAGGTCATAAAAGCTCTGATCCTGCTTGTGTTCCGTGACGTTGTACCCGATGGACAGCAGCTTGCGGGCCTTATTGAACAGGAATCCGTATTCGCTCCGGGCGAGCCCGCCGCATTGCCGTGCCAGTTGTTCGATTGTCTCTATCCGTTCTGCGGCGCGCTGACTTGCCGCGCCTCCCCCCAGTTTGGCTAATTGGCGCAGCGTCGGAATCCCATCCCACTCCCCGGAATCAGCGGGAGGGACAGGCCCGGCCGCCCCCGGCGCCAAAAGGGAAAGCTCAGCGAGCGCCGCTTGGCATTGTCCGGCAAGGGCCCGCGTCCATACCCGCAGGGAGCTCTCGGGATCGGTGTCGAGACCTTCGCCTGCGGCGATCAATTCCGCGGCGGAAGCTGCAAGCTGTTCCAGGCAAAGAATCACTGCGGCTAGCGTTGCCGGCGGGGAGGCGAGCGCGGCCTCCAGAAGCTGCGTAAACTTTGCGAGTCGGACCGGGGGAATCATTCCCGGGGTGACGGCTGCCTCGTCCGCAAGGACCTTCAGTGTGTCGCCAAGCCCCTCCCATAGTCGCGGCCCCGTGATTTTTTGATCGGGAAGCGCCAGCAGCCCCGGCCGCAGCGTCAGCAAGTGACCCGCCAGGTTGCCGCTGTCCACTGAAGAGATGTAGAGGGGCGTCAGCGGTTTCAGGGAGCGGGTATCGTACCAGTTATAGAAATGTCCCTGATAACGTTCCAGGGCTTCCATGGTTTGAAAGGCATTCTGCGTGCGCTCGATGAGTTGTCCCGCCAAGAGGTAGCCGAAGTCATAGGCAGACAGGTTGGCAAGGAGCGCCAGGCCAATGTTGGTCGGCGACGTGCGGTGAGCGACCACGGGGGAGGGTTTCTCCTGAAAGTTGTCCGGCGGCAGCCAATGATCTTCCGGCCCAACGAAGGTCTCGAAGAATGCCCATGTTTTCCGCGACAGCACTCTGATAAAGAGGGTTTGCTCCTTCGTCAGACTCGCTTCGCGGCGCACCAGCGGCCTGCTTATCCACCAGGCAAGCGCGGGGGATAGAAACCAGAAAAGCAGGATGGGCACGGCCACGCCCAAGGAATTCGGCCGAAACATAGTAAGGGCGATAAGAGTGGCAGCGGCCAGCGCCGGGGCGAAAAACATGGTCCGAAAGGCGCCGACCAGATCGCCGCGGTTGCGCTCCGGCCCCCCCGACGGATTCCATTCGAGAAACCGCCGGTGCGAGATCAGCATCCGCCAGGCCGTGCGCAGGATTGCCTCCATGCTGAAAAAAGCCTCGTACGGCAGACAGGCGAATGTAAAGGCGGCCTGGGCGAAGCGCCTGCCGGCGGAACGCAGGACGACGCTCAGATGCTGGCTGAAAAGGACCTCCGCCGGTTTCTGAAGCCCATCAAGGAGGGAAGTCAGCACCGCGGGAATCAGGATAATCCCGAGCACCACGCAGGTCCAGTACCAGGCCGGCGACAGGGAAGTCCAGGCCAAAAGCAATAAACAGGTCAGGGCCGCCGGCGTCAGAGAGCGCCGCAGATTATCGAGGATCTTCCAGCGGGACAAATTGGAGAGCGGATTTTTTTGCGGTTGCCCGGTGGGGCCGGGAACGCCTGGCAACAGCCATCTCAAAAGCTGCCAGTCCCCGCGGATCCACCGATAACGGCGGCTCACATCCGCGCTGTAGCGGGAGGGATGCTCCTCATAGAGCTGCACATCGCTCAAGAGACCCGCCCGGGCGTAACACCCTTCGATAAGATCGTGGCTGAGAATCCGGTTCTCGGGAAAACGCTCCTTGAGCGCCGCTTCGAAGGCATCCACATCATAGATGCCCTTGCCGATGAATGATCCCTCGCCGAACAGGTCCTGGTAAACATCGGATACGACCCGCGTATAGGGATCAATGCCGGGATCGCTCCCGCACATAACCGCGTACCGCGACCGGTTCAGGCCGGTCAGGCTTACCGCCACCCGGGGCTGGAGGATTCCATATCCCTCGCTGATGCGCCCCAGGGCATCGTCGTAGCGGGCCCGGTTGAGCGGATGCGCCATGGCCCCCGCAAACTGACGGGCGGCATCGCGCGGCAACTGGGTATCGGTGTCTAAGGTGATCACGTATTTCACATTTGTCAAAGCGGCCGTATCACCGACAACAAGCGAAAAGCGGGCCCCGGAACCATCCGCGGGGTCGCCCCGCAGCAGGGCATTCAAATCAGCAAGTTTCCCCCGCTTACGTTCGTAACCCATCCAGATCCGGTCCTGCGGATTCCAGCGGCGCGGACGATGGAAAAGGAAGAAGCTGTCGCCATTCAGGTTCCTGTACTTTTTATTGAGGCCTTCGATCCCCGTTTGGACCAGCCGCAGCAGACCTTCATCCTCCGGCAAAGTTTCAGCGGGGGCATCGCGAAAATCGGTCAGCAGCGCGAAATGCAGGTTATCGTCCCGATTGGCAAGGAAACGGACCTCCATGGCCTCAATCAGTTCCGCAATGTTCCGGGCGCTGGCAAGCATCGTCGGAACCACGGCCAGGGTGCGAAATTGCGCCGGGATTCCCTCGGAGAAGTCCAGGCGCGGCAACGGCTGCGGCATAACCAGCAGCGTCGCCAACCAGTTCACCAGGGCGATTGCCAGATGACTGGTGCCCAAAAGCAGCAGCACGCCCGTGAGCAACAGCGGCCACTCACGCAATCCTCCGGTATATGGGTTATTCAGCAATATCCATAAAAAGGACAGTGTCAAAAGGAGGATCGCGCCGCCATAGAGCAGGAAAGGACGTCGCCGGCTCCATTTCCGGAGCGCTTCGGAGGGCGGCCAGCGCACCTCGGCCAGACTGTCCAGCTCGGCAGCTCCCTGATCGATCAGGTAGAAGCCGACATGCGCCGTGCGGTTAGCGACGCCTTTTTCGGCTTCTCCCTTCCGGGCGAGCCCGATCGCCAGACGCGCGATTTCTCCCTCGGATAATCGGCTGAACTTCGCGATCTTCTCTATAACATGGCGGTACCGGTCCCGGGTCGAAAAATCCATCAAGCCATAAAGAGCGGCGGGATCTTCCTGCAGAATCTGATTGACTGCGCTCATCATCTCGACGAACTCCCGCCAGTCCATCGCACCAAGGAAACGGAGGCTGCCGATGCTGTTGCTCATGGAGATCTGGTCGGCGGCCTGCTGCTGGGTCTCCGCATCCACGAGTTGTTTGATGGCCTGACCGTCCTCGGAGAGGCGCTGCTCGATCCAGGTCAGGGGCAGCGCCAGAGCGGGGCCCTGCCCCTGCAGGCGGCGGGTCATTTCTGCGACAAACGAACTGACTAAGGGCGGATTCGATCTGGCCATGTCCGCAATCACCAGAATCAGGTTCTTCGGATCCTTGGCGGCGCTCTCGGTCATCCGATCCGCCCAGTAATCGGCCAGATTACGGTCTATTCTGTCCGTCGCGATCCGGGCGGCAATGCGACGGAGATTCTCGATCAGCGCCAGGCGCAACATGATGGGGATGGCCCACAACTCGCCCAACTTGAGGACAGTTATGCCCTGATAGGCGGCAACAAACCGGCGAAGACTCTCCGGATCGGCCCGCCCATCGCCGTGGGAAATAGTCGAAAGCGCAATGTCATAAACACGCGGAAGGTCGGCCGAGGGGCCATTCAGCAAACGGGGCAGCTCCCGGCTATAACCCTTTGGCAGATGCCGCCTGGCAATGCGAATCTGCTCTTCGATCAGGTAGAAGTTATCGAGCAGCCATTCTCCGGCAGGCGTAATCCGGCGGTTGTCCTTAGCCGCTTCGGTCAACAGGTTGCGGACGCCCAGCAGAATGACCTCGTTTTCCGCCAGCCGCGCCAAAAGCAGCTCCGGGGTATGAACAGGATTCAATTGGTGTAAACTCGCCAGTTTCTTGCCGTGCTGCTCCATCTGGTCGGCGCTGAACAACTCTGCGCGCAGCGGCGGCTCATCCACGTCATGTGTTTTCCCAAGGTCCCTGCGCAGGTGCGACTTCAGACGGAGCAAAAGCTCCCCTATCTTGTAATTGCTCACGTTCACGCCCGATATCTCCAAAATAAAAACCCCGTTTCTGCCATTGCGAGAAACGGGGTCTAAATTGTATCCGCCCATTTCCCCAAAAGGTTAGGGGTTAAATGATCAGGCTTAACTCATATATGTATGGGGTGGCCCTTGCGGGTTAATTATCGCACAATCTTCAATAAATTACACCCTTTTATTCCGGGAAAGAGGCGCACTCACCGCTTTTGACGCTTTTTCGCGTTGCCGTTACCAGGCGCGTCGCACCGCCGCAGACGAGGGCAGCGCTTTGCGACGCTGGGGGGCAGTTTGACTGCGGGAAGTCCGAGCGCCCGCTGGATCGCCGCCCCGCCTCTGGGCCGCATAAGCCGGCCTGGTTCGGGAAGCGGCCTGTCCCTGGGCAGGGCGTGCCGCACCCATATTCAAACGTCTTACCTGCGGCCTGGGCTGCTGGGGGCGCGTGGAAATAAAGGCGCTTTCCTGCACCTGACTGCCGTAGTCAAAATCGGGAAGGCGGCGGCGTTCAATCCGGGCGCCCAGAACCTGTTCGATCTGCCGGATAATAATCTCGTCCGCGGGGGAGGAAAAGGTGAAGGCCTCGCCGGTCTGCAGGGCCCGCCCCGTCCGGCCTATCCGGTGGGTGTAGGCGTCCACCGTATCGGGCATGTCAAAGTTGATTACATGCGAGATCTCCGAAACGTCAATGCCGCGCGCGGCGATGTCGGTGGCAACGAGGATGTCGTACTTGCTCCCCTTGAACCCGTTGATCGCATCCTGACGGCGATTCTGAGTCATATTTCCCTGGAGGGCCGAAACGCGGTAATTGCTCTTTTCCAGACTGCTGGCCAGGTTGCGGGCACGGTGTTTGGTGCGGGTAAAGATCAGAACGCGCCCGGTCGGCGTCTGCTGCAGCATCGCTAAAAGCAGATCCGTTTTGCGTCCGTCCGGCGCCGGATAGAGGGCATGGGTGACGGTTTTGGCCGGGGCGATCATGCCGATCTGCACGCTGATCGGATTGCTCAAAATCCCATCCGCCAGGGAGCGGATGTCATCGGGCATGGTCGCGGAAAAAAAGAGCGTCTGGCGCTTTGCCGGCAGGGAGCGGATTATGCGCTTGATATCGGGTAAAAAACCCATGTCGCACATGCGATCCGCCTCGTCTAAAACCAACACTTCGACATGGCTCAAATCAATGTTGCCTTCGCCGAGATGGTCGAGGAGCCTTCCCGGGCAGGCGATGACGATCTCCACGCCGCGGCGCAGGGTAATAAGCTGCGGCCCCTTGCTCACCCCACCATAAATAGTGGCGCTCTTGACGCTGGTATTGCGCCCCAGGGAAACCGTCGCCTGATGGATCTGCTCGGCCAGCTCCCGGGTCGGCGCGACGATAAGGGCACGGATATGACGCTTCGTCCCCGGGGCTTTGTCCCTTTCATGAGTGGGACGGGCCCTTTCGACCAAGCACTGTTCTGCAATCAGGCGCTGGAGGATTGGCAGCACGAAGGCGGCGGTTTTGCCGGTACCGGTCTGCGCCAGTCCCAGAACGTCCCTGCCGGCCAGAACGGGGGGCATCGCCTGCTCCTGGATCGGGGTAGGCGACGTGTAGCCTTCCGCACGGATTGCGGACAATAGATGCGGATCTAAAGAAAACTGTTCAAAATTCACTGATAATACTCCTTGACTCCTTCTTGCCAAGTCGCACTCTCAGCGTGATGAAGCTCTGCAAATAACTTTGCGGTGATGCCCGCGAAAACGGAGTTTAATGACTCCCAAATTTCCCTCGCGGGGGTGAACGGCGGCAGTTGCCTGCCGTATGACGGTTGGAAAGGAGACGTCCTGTTCCGTGGCGTTTGATGGGCAAAAGCCCCTGACGCCGGAGATCAGTGCGCGTGTTTCGCCTGGCGGAAACGACATCCCCTGACAACCGCTATAACAATCATTTCAAATAACGAGCAACCGGCATTCTTAAACAAAAAAGGGTCAAGCTCCCGCTTAACCCCTCATAAATGGTCTGCTGAAGTCGGCAAGAACAGAAAGTGCGGCGGCACATCCATGCTGCCTCTTACCCACTCTTTCCGCCGATACTGCAACCCTGCACGCCCGGCTTTCGCTTACTTTCCGGTGCCTCCTAACACGTAATGGCGCATTCTGTCAACAGATTTTTGCTGAGCCTGCTTCCGGAAGAATAATCGGCAGCGTCCTCGACCGTGACGCAGGCCGTCGTAACAACAGCAGCTCAGCGGATATCGCGATGGTAATCCTGCAGGGACTTCGCCCGGCCGTGTCCCTGACGGAAGGCGGCGATCCCTTTTGCGGCGGCGACTGCGGCCGCAATCGTTGTAATATATGGAACCTTATACTTGATTGCCGCCTTGCGGATGTAGGAGTCGTCCGTCTGGCTCAGTCTTCCCGCCGGGGTATTGATCACCAGATTGATCTCCCCGTTTTTGATCGCATCGACGATATTCGGACGGCCCTCGTGCGCTTTCAGGATTGACTGCGCCGTCACGTTGTTGGCAGCGAGAAATTCCTGCGTCCCTCTGGTCGCCAAAATCGCAAAACCCATCTGCCCAAAGGCCCGGGCAACCTCCAGAGCGCCGCCCTTGTCTTGATCATTTACCGTAATGAGAACCGTTCCTTCCCGGGGAAGAACCTGCTGGGCGGCCTCCTCAGCCTTGTAAAAGGCCAGGCCGAAGGAAGCCGCGAGCCCAAGCACCTCGCCGGTGGAACGCATCTCCGGACCAAGCACCGGATCGACCTCCTGGAACATGTTAAACGGGAAAACAGACTCCTTCACCCCAAAGTGGGTAAAGGAGCCCTGCTTGATCTGCAAATCCCCCAATTTTCTTCCCAGCATGACCTGTGTGGCGACTCTGGCCATCGAGATATTGCAAACCTTCGAAACAAGAGGAACTGTGCGCGAGGCCCGGGGGTTCGCCTCGAGGATATAGACCATCTCCCCGGCAATGGCGTACTGGATGTTCATCAGCCCGACCACCCCCAGCTCGATCGCAATGCGTTTGGTGTAGTCCCTGATCGTCTCCTGATGACGCGCGGAAATGCTGATCGGCGGGATCACGCAGGCGGAATCGCCCGAATGGATGCCGGCAAGCTCTATATGCTCCATGATCGCCGGGACAAAGGCGTCCGTCCCGTCACAGATCGCGTCCGCCTCGCACTCGATCGCATTTTCGAGAAATTTGTCGATCAGGATCGGCCGCTCCGGGGTCACCCCGACCGCCGCTTCGACATAGCGCTTGAGCATCTCCTCGTCATGCACAACCTCCATCCCGCGACCGCCGAGGACATACGACGGTCTCACCATCAGCGGATAGCCGACCCTTTCGGCAATGCCTATCGCTTCGGTGAAATTGCTCGCCATGCCCGACGCCGGCATGGGAATGCCGAGCTTCTCCATCATTTTTTTGAAGAGATCGCGGTCTTCGGCCAAGTCGATCGTATCGGGCGAGGTGCCGATGACGCGAACCCCCGCCTGGGAGAGCTGCCTGGCCAGATTCAGCGGCGTCTGACCGCCGAACTGGACGATAACCCCCTCCGGCTTTTCCTTTTCGTAGATCGCCAGCACATCCTCGACCGTCAGCGGCTCGAAATAGAGCTTGTCCGAGGTGTCGTAATCGGTCGAAACAGTTTCCGGGTTGCAGTTGACCATGATCGATTCATAGCCCTCGTCCCTGAGCGTGAAGGCCGCATGGACGCAGCAATAGTCAAACTCTATCCCCTGCCCGATCCGGTTGGGACCGCCGCCGAGCACCATGATTTTCTTCCTGTTTTCACTGGCCCGGGTCTTGTCGGGGGCGTTGTAGGTCGAATAGTAGTAGGCGGCATTTTCCACCCCGCTTACCGGCACGGCATCCCAGCATTCGACTGCGCCCAGCGCGGTTCTTTGTTGCCGGATTTCTTCTTCGCCCCTTCCCAAAATCTGGGCGAGGTAGCGATCGGAAAATCCTTCCTGCTTGGCCCTTTTGAGAAGCTCGTCCGGCATTGCCTTCCCTTTATAAGCGAGAATCTCCTCCTCCGTCTCGACCAGTTCCTTCATCTGCTGTAAAAACCACTCCTTGATGTGGGTCCTTCTACTCAACTCCTCGAGCGCGGCCCCCTTGCGGATGGCCTCGTAGAGAATGAACTGCCGTTCGCTGGAGGGCTCCGAAAGCATTTCCAGCAGATCGTCCAGAGATCTTTTGTGGAAATCCTTCACAAACCCGAGGCCAGCCCGCCCCTTTTCGAGGGAGCGAATCGCCTTCTGGAAGGCCTCTTTGTAGTTTTTACCGATGCTCATCACCTCGCCAACGGCGCGCATCTGCGTTCCGAGCCGGTCGATCGCGCCGGGGAATTTCTCGAAATCCCAGCGGGAAAACTTGACGACGACATAATCGCCCCAGGGGGTATATTTGTCGAGCGTTCCCTCCCGCCAGTAGGGAATTTCATCGAGCGTCAGCCCGCCGGCCAGCAGAGAAGAGATAAGCGCGATCGGGAAGCCGGTAGCTTTCGAGGCCAGGGCGGAGGAGCGGGAGGTGCGGGGGTTGATCTCAATGACAACGACCCGGTCCGTTTGCGGATCATGGGCAAACTGGACATTCGTCCCGCCGATCACCTCGATCGCATCGACGATGTCGTAAGAATATTTTTGAAGCCGGGCCTGGAGCTCGGGGCTTATCGTCAGCATCGGCGCGGTGCAGTAGGAATCTCCCGTATGCACCCCCATCGCGTCAACATTTTCGATGAAGCAGACGGTGATTTTCTGATTTTTTGAGTCCCGCACCACCTCAAGTTCCAGTTCCTCCCAACCGAGGACGGACTCTTCCACAAGGATCTGGCCGACAAGACTTGCAGAGATGCCCCGGCTCGCAATAAGGCGGAGCTCTTCCACATTATAGACAAGGCCGCCGCCGGTGCCGCCCATCGTATAGGCGGGGCGTATTACAACCGGGTAGCCGAGGGCGAGGGCAATCTTTTCCGCCTCCTCGACATTGTACGCCGGCTCGCTTTTCGGCATGTCTATCCCGAGACGGTTCATTGTCTCTTTAAAGGCGATCCGGTCCTCGCCGCGTTCGATCGCTTCCACCTGCACGCCGATCACCTGGACGCCGTATTTTTCCAGCACCCCGGCCTTATAGAGCTCAGAAGTCAAATTGAGGCCGGTTTGCCCGCCCAGATTGGGAAGCACCGCATCGGGGCGTTCATTTTCAATAATTTCCGTAAGCGACTGCAGGTTGAGCGGCTCGATGTAGGTGACGTCGGCCATGCCGGGATCGGTCATGATGGTCGCCGGATTGGAATTGACCAGCACAATCTTGTACCCCAGCTTGCGCAGCGCCTTGCAGGCCTGGGTTCCCGAGTAATCGAATTCACAGGCCTGACCGATGACAATCGGACCTGACCCAATGATCAAAACTTTATTGATGTCGCTTCTTTTCGGCATGGTCACTCTCCTTGGATGGCGGCTTATTTTTCGTTCATATTTTACGTGGGGTTATAGGTAAAGGCCGCCTGCGTGTCAATCAATTTCTCCGGAAAAAATCAGGCTGCACGCCGGATGCCCCGAACGCGATAAAGCGTCCCTCCAATTAATTCAAGGCGTGGCGTAATGAATGTTTCACCACTATTTTCCGATTGTAATTATCCTGAAATGTGTTAAGAAGCCGAAGCCTTCCGGCATCGTTTGCTTTTCGCCACCGCTGCTGATCCGAGAATTTTTCTCATTGCCAACGATGCCTTGCTAATAATGAACCTGGCTAATAATACAAACAAAGGAGTAATCTATGCCGAATCTTACCCCCGAGGAACTGGAACGCTGGCAGAAAACGACCCTGCAAAAGGCCGTCTCCAAATCGCCCGAACGGCGCCCGTCGTTTGCCACCACATCCCATATCGAACTGAAAAATATCTTCACCCCGCTGGATACCGGCGACGCTGATTACCTGCCGGATATTGGCTTTCCGGGGGAGTTTCCTTTTACCCGCGGGGTGCAGCCGACTATGTACCGAGGGCGTTTCTGGACGATGAGGCAGTACGCAGGTTTTGCCACCGCCGAAGAGACCAACCAGCGTTACAAATACCTGCTCGCCCAGGGACAGACGGGGCTGAGCGTCGCCTTCGATTTGCCGACGCAGATCGGTTACGATTCCGATCATCCCCTTGCCGATGGCGAGGTCGGCAAGGTCGGGGTGGCGATCGACACGCTGAAGGACATGGAAATACTCTTCGACGGCATCCCGATGGACAAGGTTTCCACCTCGATGACCATCAACTCCACAGCCGCGATCCTGCTTGCCATGTATATCGCGGTTGCCGAAAAACAGGGAGTGAAAAGCGAACTGCTCCAGGGGACCATTCAAAACGACGTTCTGAAGGAATATTCGGCGCGGGGCACCTACATCTTTCCTCCCCAGGAATCGATGCGGGTCGTGACCGACATCTTTGCCTTCTGCAAGAGCAATATCCCCAAATGGAACTCGATCAGCGTCAGCGGCTACCACATGCGGGAGGCGGGATGCACCGCCGTTCAGGAGGTGGCCTTCACGCTCGCCGACGGCATCGCCTATCTGGAGGCGGCCATGAAGGTGGGGCTCGATGTCGATTCGATCGCCTCCCGGATCGCCTTTTTCTTCTGCTGTCACAACAATTTCCTCGAAGAGGTGGCGAAGTTCCGGGCCGCCCGCCGCCTCTGGGCAAAGATCATGAAGGAGCGCTTCCACGCGCAAAAGGACTCCTCCTGCATGCTGCGGTTTCACACCCAGACGGCAGGCTGCACGCTCACCGCGCAACAGTTTGAAAACAACGTCGTCCGCGTCGCCCTGCAGGCGATGGCCGCGGTTCTCGGCGGCACCCAGTCGCTGCATACCAATTCCCGCGACGAGGCGTACGCGCTGCCGACCGAGGGCTCCGTCAAAATCGCCTTGAGAACCCAGCAGATCATCGCCCATGAAAGCGGCGTTGCCGACATGACCGACCCCTTGGGCGGCTCGTACGCCGTTGAGGCTCTCACCAATGAAATCGAACGAAAATCATTGGAATATATAAGGAAAATCGACGAGATGGGCGGGGCGATCAAGGCGATCGCCGCCGGCTACATTCAGAAGGAAATCGCGGATGCCGCCTATCAGTACCAGAAGGATATTGAAGCCAAAAACCAGATCATCGTCGGCATCAACCAGTATCAGACCGAAGAGGTTCCCCTGCGGGACGTCCTGCGCATCAAACCGGAAGTGGAGGAATACCAGAAGCAGAAACTGGCCCGGGTAAAGGCGGAGCGCGACAACGCAAAAGTTGCAGAAACCCTGGCCGCCCTGAAAAAAGCCGCGCAGGGCGAGGATAATGTAATCCCGCTGATTCTGAATGCCGTCAAGGCCTATGCCACCCTCGGCGAAATCTCGGACACGCTCCGGGAGGTCTTCGGGGAATATACTCAGCAGTAACATCTTCTGAGAATGCGGGAGAAGCTTAATGTTCATAAAACTGACGGGACGCGCTCAATTCGCATCCGGGAAGTTAAGCACCCATCATAAAACTGTTTTTGGAAAGGGGAAAATATATGGCACGGACGATCAGAGTGCTCATCGCCAAGCCCGGACTGGACGGCCATGACCGGGGCGCCAAGGTCATTGCCCGGGCGCTTAGGGATGCGGGAATGGAGGTAATTTACACCGGCATCCGGCAGACGCCGGAACAGATCGTGAGCGCGGCAATTCAGGAAGGGGTTGATCTTATAGGACTTTCCATCCTATCCGGCGCGCACAACCGGCTTTTCCCGAAGGTGGTCAACCTCCTCCGGGAAAAGGGGGCGGGCGACATCCTCGTTTTCGGCGGCGGAATCATCCCCGTTGATGATATCCCCGGGCTGAAAGCGGCGGGAATAAAAGAAATTTTTCTCCCCGGCGCCTCGACGGAGGATATCATTCAGTACATAAGGGAGATCTTACCGGCGGCATGACAGCGTTGGATTTTGCCGAAACCAGCATTATTGACTACAGAGTTGCTATGGGTTGGTCAAGCGTGAAGCGCCACGCACAGAACCACTCCGGGGGATGGGCGTCCGGCGGACAGGCGACGCAGGTCGTTTCAATTCGCGGGTCGATCTGCGCAGCGAAGGTGCTGTATTCAACGCTGCCACCCGATTTGCACGGATAATCGGCAAGCCCCCGCCTTTTGCGCGCCGTCTGGACGCGGCAGTCGTTCATCTGGAAAAGCAGACTGTTTGGCCCCTCTTCGATGGTCGTCTGCACGTTTATCCCGGCGTACAGGCGAAAGCCCAGGGCCCGCTTCAGGCCGGGAAGCCCCGGATTTTCCGGCAGATTCAGAAAACGCTTGATCGACCAGGCCTCAAACGGGGAAAAACGGGCCCAGCAGGAATCGTTGCAGCGTTTGGCGTCAAAGAGGCTGTCACGGTTCTCGACCTCCTGGAACCAGATGCCGTCGTTGGCGAGCCAGTTTTTCCCCAGATCGCCGATTACCTCCAGGAGTTTCTCCTTCGGCATCGCTGCCAGCGCCTTCGGCACGCCGTTTTCCAGCTCGAAGCCGAAGGCCTCGGAGAGACGCTTCATCTGCAGCGCGCTGCTTTTGTCCCAAACCGCTCCCATAATATCGAGAGCCTTGGCCATCCCCATCTGATGCTCCACTTCCTTAAACCAGAGGGTGTGGTGAACCATCGTCCGGTGAAAAAAATCGACAACGAGTCCGACCAATTCCTCCTGCTTAAGCTCGTCCATCTTTTCGGCTGCACCGGTCACTTCTTTTCCCCCTATAAATTTTTTTAACTGAGCCAATTGAGGCAATTGCAAAACTCCCCATTCTTGTCATTCCCGCAACGATTCTGAGCGGGAAAACGAAGTTTAATGTTCATAATCTGGTTCTAACTGCTTGAAAAAACCATATTCCCGATAGAGACATTCGGGAATGACAAATGGTTTTGCAATTGGCTCAATTGCAAAACATTTTGTCATGCCCGAAAGCGGAGCTTAATGTACACAATGCTTTTGTCGGGCATCCATGATTTTCAACGCCCCGGATGTCGGCTTCCGTCATGACTGCACGTCAGGCTTTTTTTCGGCCCAGTAGCGACGTTCCGCTTCGAGGTGTTCAAGCAGGCGATCCAGCGGCCAGTTCCGGTTTTCTTCTGTCAGCATGCAGAAGATGGGGCGCTGGGGCGCCCCTTCGCCCGACGGAAAGCTGCCCAGAACCGTCCTGACCTGCTCCTCGGTAAAGCCGAGGAGCAGCAGGATTTTCGTCTCTTCGTCAGCAAAGGAATCGTTGGCCCTGTTTTCCAGGATATCAATGACCTTCTCCCCGTTTTTTCCGGAGGCGCTCATCAGGAAAACGTGACAGCCTACCGCATCGTCAAGAAAAACGCTGAGGCGCGACGCGTCTTCACCGTTGTAACCGTAGATCAACACCCCCAGTTCTTCCATAACCTTCCCTTTGCTGCCCCTTTACAGAACAATTCCCCTTCTGCCCTGATCACCCCGGAGACGGGCGGGCTGATGGGGATTACCGGCCCTTGTAAACTGCCGGGCGTCTATTCATAAAGGCCGTGATGCCTTCGCTGATGTCATCGGTTGTGCAGACGTCGCCGGAGGAAGCGCCTTCCAGGAAAAGCCCGGTCCGCTGATCCGCCTGGGCGCCGTAATACATGATCTTCTTCGCCATTTTCAAACCGAGCGGACTCGTTTTTGCTAACGTTTCCGCGGTCTTTTGGACAAATTCGGCAAACCCCTCCGGCTCCGCGATGAAATTGGCCAGGCCATAGTCCAGCGCCTTTTGCGCATCGATTTTCTCCGCCATGAAGATCGCCTGCTTCGCCTTGCCCATCCCGATGAGCCGGGGCAGGCGCTGGGTTCCTCCCCAGCCGGGGAAAAGGCCAAGATTGACCTCCGGCAACTGGACAAAGGCCTTGCTGCTCATGATCCGCAGATCGCAAGCCAAGGCCAGCTCCAGACCTCCGCCCATTGCGGCGCCGTTTATCGCTGCAATCACGGGCTTGGACAAGGTCTCCAATCTGGTAAATACCTCATGACCGCGATCGGAAAAGCGCATCATATCCCCGGGGATTCCCGACGCAAAGCCGGACATGTCAGCGCCGGCGCAGAAATTCTTGCCCGCACCGGTAATGATTAGACACCTGATGTTGACGTCTTTTTCCACAACATCGAGCACTGCATTGATCTCGTCCAAGAAAGCCAGGTTGAGGGCGTTGGCCCGCTGGGGCCTGTTCAAGGTGAGCGTCGCCACCATCTTGTCGTCAACCGCAAATTTGATGTTTTCCGGTTCCGCCGCCGAATAGAATCCCTGGCCGGCCTTCCTGCCGGTCTTCCCCTCTTTTACCATCTTCACGAGCAATGACGATGCCTTGTAGCGCGCCTCTTTAAAATTTTTATACAGCCTGTTTAGTTCATCCACCACTACGTCAATCCCGATATCGTCAGCCATCCGCAAGATGCCGCGGGGGAAGCCGAGTCCCAGCAATGTGCCGACGTCAATATCGCTTTTGGTCGCGACCTTGTCAATCAGCAGGTTTGCCGCCTCATTGATCGCGATGACCACTACCCGGAGCGGGTCAAAGGTGCGCCCGGCGCTCAGCGGAATTTCATTTTTATTGGCAGGATCGGACCAGTCATAAAACCCTTTCCCGCTCTTTTTCCCCAGCAAGCCGGCCTTGAATAGCTCGGTCAGATTGGTCGGCGGACCCCACGACTCGCCAATGGTTTCCCTGAAGTAATTGCTGACATGGTATTGAACGTCGATGGCGCCGTTGCCCAGGACGTCGAGCAGCTCGAGCATGCCCATCGGCAAGCCTAGACGGTATTTGATTGCGGCATCCACCTCAAAGGGCGTGGCAACCTCCTTGTTGTGCAATACCCAGGCAGCCTCGTTCGAAAAAGGCACGAAAATCCTGTTTACAACAAAACCGGGGACGTCCTTCCGCACATAAATTGGTGTTTTCCCTAATTTTTTCGTAAAAGATTCAATAATCTGCACGGACTTTTCATCAGTTTTCTCCCCGTAGATAATCTCCACGAGCTTCATGACCGGAACCGGATTGAAAAAGTGGAGGCCGACCACGCGGCCGGGATTGTCCAGGACCTTGGCGATCTCCGTGATGCTGAGGGAAGAGGTATTGGTGGCAAAAACTGTCTTCTTCGGGCAAAGTTTCGCGGCCTCGCTCAAAACCTCATGCTTCAGTTTCATTATCTCCGGCACCGCTTCCACGATGATGTCTGCATCCTTCACCGCCTTTTTCAGATCGACAATCGGCGTGATTGCAGCCAATAGATCGTTCTTCTGAGCCTCCGCCATCCTGCCCTTTTTTACCCGGCGTTCCAGGTCTTCCTTGATTCGTGAATAACCTCGCTGGACAAACTCTTCATTGATATCGCGCAATACCACTTTATAACCGGCCATCGCCGCTACCTGCGCTATGCCGTGTCCCATAGCGCCCGCCCCGAGAACTACAACCTTTTTAACGTCCATGAAATCCCTCCTGATTATTTTATAGCGACTCAAGGCCCCGCTAAACGTTTTGTCAAGAAAACTTCCCGACATCCGCCCTTCCAGGACCTCTGCGTTGCTTGGAAATTATTTTGAAAATATTCGCTGTTTCGTATATTGAATGGCCTTGCCGCTGTCAAGTTTTTTGTACGATACTTTTTTCTTGACACCAGGCCTTTTTCTGACGTATGGTCAGCGCCGCTTCACAATCCTTTGCAGACAATGGCTTTTAATGTTGTTCCACTTCCCCCGGTCAGTTTCAGAAACGGCTCAGGTTCGCACGTATTGGTCAGCAGTTTCGCTGGATGCTTTTTAGACAAACGAAAACATTTTGAACGGTATTATCGGCGGTTCCAAAGGGGTTGCGGGGTAGCATGCAGGCAATTCCCGCACTTTTTAAAGAAACAGAGGGTTTTTTTCAAGAAAAGGAGGGACTCAATATTATGCAACGTTTAGCTTCTTTTTTCACCTATCTGATGAAACATTACCTTCCCGACGCCTATCTTTTTTCCATTCTTCTGACATTTCTGGCCGCGATCCTGGCGCTGATCTTTACAGACGCGGGATTTACGAAAATGATGATGGCCTGGGGAGGCGGCATCTATGGAATAGTCGCCTTTGCGTTCCAGATGATCCTGATTCTGGTAACCGGGCACTGCCTGGCCTTAAGCCCGCCGATCAACCGTCTCCTGGTCTGGATTGCCGGCATCGGCAACACCCCCGTCAAGGGCGGCATGATCGTCGCCTTTGTCGCGGCGATCTGTTCCTTTTTGAACTGGGGGTTTGGACTGATCGTCGGCGGACTGCTGGCGATGGAGGTAGCGAAACGCAACCGTAAAGCCGACTTTCCTTTTTTGATCGCCTCCGCCTACGCCGGTTTTGTCCTCTGGCATCAGGGATTTTCCGGGTCAGTCCCGCTGGTTATCGCCACTTCCGGCAGCGCCCAGAATTTCATTGAGAAGCTGCTGGGAACGGTCACCCCTGTTTCCCAGAGCATTCTGATGCCCTTCAACCTGATCCCGGCTATTCTTTTGATCGTCACGCTGCCGTTTCTGATGGCCCTGATCTATCCTGCCGAAAAAGACGTAAAAACGATCCCGGAAGACCGGCTCAAGGACCTGAGCGGGGATTTACCGAACGTGCCGATGCCGCAGAACCCGACTCTCGCGGAAAGGATCGACCACAGCTACACGATCAACATGATCTTCGGGCTGATGGGGCTTATCTACCTTTATTTCCATTTTTCAACCAAGGGGTTCGATCTCAACCTGAACATCGTCATCTTCATCTTCTTCATCGTCGGCGTTATTCTGCACGGGAAGCCGATAAACTATATCAAGGCGGTGAGCACCGCGATCAAAGGCGCCGGCGGAATCGCGCTGCAGTTTCCGCTGTACGGCGGCATCCAGGGGCTCATGATCGGTACCGGCCTGGCCAAGGTGATCGCCGGCTGGTTTGTGGCCGTCTCTTCCCCCTCCACTTTCTACATGTTTCAGATGTGGGCTGCCGGCGTCATCAATGTCTTCATCCCGTCCGGCGGAGGGCAGTGGGCCGCGCAGGGGCCAATTACAATCGAAGCGGTAAAAATGATGGGGATCGATCCTGTCCGCTCGGCGATGATGGTGGCCTGGGGCGATCAATGGACAAACATGATTCAGCCCTTCTGGGCGCTGCCGCTTTTGGGGCTGGCGGGGCTTTCGGCGCGCGATATCATGGGCTATACAACCATGGTCCTGATTTACGCAGGCGTCATCTTCAGCATCTTTGCCCTGCTCATCGGCGCCGGCGTCTTATAGAAAAAACCTCGCAAGGAGGGCAACGGCGCGCCTGCAGGCCTTTGCCCCCTTGCACCCCCCTGACAAATCTTCACCATCGTGGGCGTTTCCTTGCAGGAGCGGGTTTAAAACCCGCCCCTGCAAGGAAACCTGTAAAAAAATGTCCCCGCCTTGTCATTCCCGAGGGTGTAATCGGGAATATGATATCGTTTTTCAACCCGCATCCCCGATAATGAAGCTCCCCAAAAAATATGCTTTGTGATATAAGTCGCAACGACAGGGGGCAATGCTCCGGGAAACAGAACAAGAAAACTCGCTTTGAGCGACGGCAAGAAAGGATCAATCATGAATGATTTAGAAAAAGTAAAGCATTTGATCGCCCATTGGATCGAGCATGAGCAGGAACATGCCGCTGATTTTGAGGCATGGGCAGGGAAAATTCAGGATCTTGAGGAAGGGGCAAAAATAGCGCCCGCTCTGCGAGAGGCAGCGCAGAAGTTGCGTGAATCGGTGGAGTGCCTCGTCAAACTAACCCCCCACAAGGAAGGATAAAAATGGCGGGACGCGCTTTGGGGCGGTTGTCCGGAAGGCAAGCCATTATAAATCGGTAATTTATGCACGCAATCTGAGACCTTCGAATTTCTCGCGAAACTCAGCAAATCGTCATACCGTCGAAAGACGGCATCCGGTATTTTCGGTATCTTCTGGATTAGGAACATCAAGCTTCGATTTCCGGGTCAAACCCGGAATGACAAAAAAGTAGATTTTAAAGGTCTCAGTTTATGAACATTAGGCTTCGTTTTCCAGTGACGAAATGGTAGCTAATTTCATTAGCGGTCTTTCCGGATACCTGCAAGGTTCTTTAGCGTTGTCATTTCTGGCCGTTTACCTCGCCGGGGTGCTGGTGAGCTTCACCCCCTGCATGTATCCGGTCGTGCCGATCACTGTTGCCTATATCGGCGCCCGGGGGACAGGGTCAAAAACAAGAGGATTCATCCTCTCGCTTTTCTACGTTGCGGGTGTGGCCGTCACTTACACCATCCTCGGCGCCTTTGCCGCGCTTTCCGGCAAGCTGTTCGGCCAGATACAGTCCAATCCCTGGACCTATTTTTTGATCGGCAATCTCTGTCTGCTTATGGGATTATCTATGCTCGGCGTCTTTTCTTTCTCTATCAGGATGCCTGACTTTATAAGCAGGCCCCGGGATAACAAAAATTCAAAAGGGAGAACAAGCAGCTTTCTTGTCGGTGCGGCATCCGGGCTGGTGATGGGCCCTTGCACCGCCCCAGCCCTCGCCGTCGTCCTCGGCTATGCGGCGACCAGACAGAATGTGCCGCTGGCCGCCGGGCTGATGTTCGTTTTTGCCTTGGGAATGGGAACTTTGTTGATTCTGGTCGGCACCTTCGCCGGACTTCTGGCAGGCATCCCCAAATCGGGCGCATGGATGGAGCGGGTCGGCAAGGCCTGCGGGTGGATTATGCTGGCAGCGGGCGAATATTTTCTGGTCAACGCGGGAATGCTCTGGCTTTAATAACAAGGGCCCTTCCCCCAATTAAAATGAGGAGTTACAACAATGGTTAAAATGATGACCTGGAAACGGTCGGCTTGCACGGCAATAATGATTGCCGTGATTTTTCTGATCGCAAACAACGCACTTTCCCTGCAGGCGCCCGCCAGCGCTGACAAGGCCCCGGATTTCATCCTCCAGGATACGAACGGCAAAACATTTCGTCTGGGCGATTACAAGGGCAAGAAGCCGGTTATGATTATCTTCAGCACAACCTGGTGCCCCACCTGCATAAGCGAGGTCCCTTATTTCAAATCCCTGCACGCGATATACGGGAAGCAGGGGCTGGAAATCGTGAATGTGGACGTCCAGGAATCAAAGGCAAAAGCGTCAAAATTTTCCACTCGTCATAATCTCCCCTACCGCGTGCTTACGGACGAATCGGGGATAGTGAGCAGATTTTACGGAATCAGGGGAGTTCCTTCCCTGGTGCTGGTTGACAAGAAGGGTCGTATTGTCTGCCGCGAATGCACACAGATCGAGCCCTATCTTGAGGCAGTCCTGAAAAATAAATAGCGTAAGAGGTAATTGCAAGACTCCGTGTCATGCCCGAATGCTTTTGTCGGGCATCCATGATTTCAAATAGTTCAAAACTGGAGAGGCAATTGCAAAACTCTCACATTCTGTCATTCCCGCAATGATTTTAAGCGGGAATCTGGTTCTAACTGCTTGAAAAACCGTATTCCCGATAGAAGCATTGTGTACATTAAGCTCCGCTTTCGGGAATGACAAATGGTTTTGCAATTGGCTCTGGATTATGAACATTAAACTTCGTTTTTCCGCCCAGAAGCGTCGCGGGAATGACAGCGTTGGGACTTTTGCAATTGGCTCGCAATTCAAAACTTTTCAAGTAAGGAGGCAAAATGAGCGTACTGATCCATTTTTCGATATTCCCCACCGACAAGGGGACAAGCGTCAGCCCCTATGTGGCCAGGTCGCTCCGCATTATCAGGGAAAGCGGCCTACCCTACAAGCTGGGGCCGATGAGCACGGCGCTTGAAGGGGAATGGGATGAGGTGATGAAGGTTGTCGAGAGATGCTTTCAGGAACTGCAGAAGGATGCGGAGCGAATATATATGACGCTCCAGATGGACTACCGGGCGGGGGCTGAAAACAGGATTGAAGGGAAGATAAAATCAGTGGAGGATAAGATATAAACACGTCCCTCCAACTTTATGAACAGCATTCATGCTTCTTGGTGACGGTGTGCCGTCATGAGTGTTTCACTTGTCACAAAAAAGAAGGGGCCCCCAACAGCGAGCCCCCTCTTTCTAAGTTCCTGTGCCACCAAGCTTTTTCAAGGTGAGAGGTTGAATTTTGCCGATATTCGTTTTTTAGTGCCTTTCCGTCCGGCTTTTTCAAAAACTGAGGAGCCGAACTGAAAATCTTACCTGAAAGTCCCTATCAAAATTTGCCCTATGGCGACACGATCTTCCCTCAAAATGACAGTTTTGGGAGCCTATTTGTGATTGTTATGCCCCTCGCCCCGTTTGCGGGCATACATCCGCCTATATTTTCACCGTCCCGATGATCTGGTTCCCTCGGAACAGATTAAAAGCCATTTGTCTGAACAGGTTGTCCAATGCATTTTTGACCATCCTGGTAAACCTCGCCCGGAAGGCCCCGTAGTGCAGGTGGCTGATCCCGAAGTATTGCTCCACAATGTACCGCTTCTTGGACAGCTTTTTATTCCGCTCTGTCTCTGTAGTAGTTAATTTTGTTGACTTTGTGTCTTTCCGCATAATGCCGTCTTCTATGTAATTCATCGCCAGAAAGTCTCGATTCGGCTTCCCATAATATCCCTTGTCGGCATACACCTTCTCGATTGGCTCTTCGGTATGACAACTGGAGGCAACGATAAAGGGAAGGTAGATGCTGTCGCTCACCGAGGCCGGTGTCAGTTCCGTGGCAAGGACCAAACCGTGTTTGGTGTCAACGCTCGCATGCTCCTTAAATCCGTAATGAGGCTTTTCGTTCTTGATTACCCAGTCCGACTCCATATCTCTGGAGAATTTAAGCGGTTTGCCATTTTTATCCAGTTTCCCTTCCGGAGTTTCTCTTTTTTCCAGTTCCTTTTTGATCTCCTCTTTGCTGATCGGATGGCTGGCGGACTGTACCAGGCGGGCGTCAACGGCTACCCCTTCATTGATCACAAAACCCTTTTTAGCGAACTGCTGGAGAACAACACTGTTGATGTTGATCATCGCATCCTTGGAAAGACGACCCCGAAAACGGGAGAAGGTCGAATGGTCAGGGGACTGCTTGTCAAAGGACAAGCCAATGAATTTCTTGAAGGAGACACGGTCGTTGATCTGGTTTTCCAACTCCGGATCGGAATCTATATGATACCACTGCTGAAGCAAAAGAGCTTTAAGGAGCATCACCGGGGAGTAGGCATCGGCGCCTTCCCGGCTGGTGCCGACGGTATAATGAGCATCCAGAATCTCCCGCACCTGCGACCAGTCGATAAGTTGGCTTATCTTTTCAAGCCTTTTGAGGCTGCGGTTATGTTCCATGGAACTCAAAAGCGACATTTCGGCGAAGGTCATATTGTTATCTGCACGTTTATATCCCATATCCCCTCCAGTGAGAAATTTGATGGCGGAAATATGGCATAAATTAGGAAATATGTCAAGTTATATTGAATATTTATTGTCATTTTTCGTGAGTTTTTTAAGGTGGTTTTTAGAGATCATTCAATCGAAAAATTGTGGTCGGTTTCATCGTCGGAAACAACCCGAAGGAGAAGGAGGTTGTCGATAAATGGGCCAGGAGGAAATCGGAGTTATGCAAAGCTCTCGTTTCAAAAGCAGGCTTAGCGCTTCGGACAGATTCCCCTGCTCGATTGTCCTTTTCACCGGTTCGAGAAAAGCCTGCCGCTGCGCATCATTAAAAACGACCGTTTTTTCAGCCTGCACAGCCGCCTGCTTTGTTTGATCCCTGGAAAAATATTCGACAATATCCGCAAAAAAGAGGGCAGCAATCGCCGCTACGACCAAAAAGCCGCCGGTCAGGATGCGATAAATTCGCTGTCGCCGCATCCTGCGTTGGATCAGGGCATGTTGCTCCTCAGCCTCTTGGAAAGGGTCCTCTTCGCACTCTTTCTGCTTGTCTAATTTATCTTCCTTCGTTGATCGCCTCTTTTGTAATGATTGCCGAAATATTCGAGGATTGAGACCAGGACGGTGATAAAAAACGCCTGGATGACCGTCAGGACACCCTCGAAGGCGCTCGCCCCACGCAGGGTAATGGCGCTGATTCCGAGGGTGAAGCAGAGAAAAAATATGAAAAAGACGGCCTTTCTTTTGTCATTAAAGATAGCGAAAATACGGTGATGGATGTGGTCAGTTCCGGCATAGTCAATCCATTCCGGGAAGTTTCTCACCTTGCCGGTCAAGATCCTTTCTATCGAGATATAGGCCATGTCGTAGATCAAAACCCAGAAAATAAGCACTGGCGTGGCGAAAGAAACAATCGGGTTGTTGTCGGCCCAGGCGGCCTTGATGGCCAAAGCGGAGAGGATAAAACCGAAAAAGGTGCTTCCGGCGTCGCCCAGAAAAATGCTCGCCGACCTTTTAAAGCCGAAATTGAACGGGAAAAAACCGAGACAACTCCCCAGCATCGCAATGGCGATCCAGCCCATGAAGGGCTGATTGGTCTGATACGCCACCAGGGCGAGAAAAAGCGAAATTATCGCGCTGACACCCGTTGCCAGACCATCCATCCCGTCGATAAAATTCATCGCGTTTGTGATCCCCACGATCCAGATTATGGAAAAAAGGGCGTTCAGCAGATAGCCCCACGTTGTCTTGATCGGGAAAAGATCGAGGATAATCCCGCTGCGGATAAGCAGCATGACAACTACCACCTGAATCAGGAGCTTGTAGAAGGCGCGGACATTCTTCCAGTCGTCGATCAGGCCGACAATTGCCACGAAAGTTCCGCCGGCAATCAGCGCGATATCCCGGCCGTCGAGAATCATATTTGCCGCCAGGGAGGATATAAAGGCAATGATGATCGCCGCTCCCCCGAGCAGCGGCGTCACCCGGGCGTGGATTTTTCGTCCTCCGGGGGTATCAACGATATTAAGTTTTTTGGCGACGCTCATCATGACCGGGGTTAGAATGGCCGACGTAGAGAGGGCCATCAGGAAGATGTAAAGCCAGCGGCCAAGGCTGCCGAAAAACAGCTCGCGGACGGCAGGAAGAAGAAGGAGTGTAAAAATGAGCAGGCAGCAACCCCAAAATATCCGCAGGAATAAGAACCTCTGGAAATATTTACCCAGAACCATAACGCCCCTCAACTCAAAATTTCCCGGATCGTTTCACTTATCATTACCGCCTCTGTGTCGCCAAGAGATGGATAAATGGGGATGGATACCGATTCCCTGAAGGCGGCCTCCGCCTCCGGGCAGGCTGCATTGATCCCGCAGTGATGGAGAGGCTCAAAAACCGGTCGGCGACACGAGACGCCCTTTTGCCGGCAGCCATCCAATACTTCCCGGCTTTTTCCCGTTCTCAGGACGTAACGGAAGTAAATATGCTCTTTTTCCGGTGGACAGGTGGGCAGTATGACGGGACACTCTCGCAGGTTTTCATCGTACAGGGCGGCGATCTCCCGTCGGCGCCTGATCATCCCTGGCAGTTTGGCAAGCTGCGTCATGCCCATCGCCGCCTGCATATCCGTAAGCTTGTAGTTGTAACGCAAAGCCCAGTCGCTCTTTTCGTCGTAATCGCGGAAATCCCTGATTTTCGCCAGCAACCGGGAATCGCTGCCGACGACCATTCCCCCTTCGCCGGTGCAGATGACCTTCGTGGCATAAAACGAAAAGACCGACAGAACCCCGAAGCTTCCGGTGTAGCTTTGGCCGGATCTGCTCCCCAGGGACTGGGCGCAGTCCTCGATGACGGGAACGCCAAGCGAGACTATCTCGCGTATATCCGCCGGCATACCGAACATATGGGGGACGATGACAGCCTTGGTTCTTTTCGTCAAACAGCGCCTGATATCGTGGACATCGATATTGAAAGAGTTACTGTTTATATCGGCAATAACAGGAACAGCCCGGACAAGCCGCACGGCGTTTAAAAGCGCCGTGCAGACAAAGGAGGGGATCACGACTTCATCATTCTCGCCAACATCCAAAGCAAAAAGGGCAAGATGGAGGGAGGCCGTGCCGGAGGAGGTCGCCACTGCCTCCCGCACGCCGATCAGCCGCGAGAGGGCCTCTTCAAACAGGGCAACCTGCTTTCCCTGCGCGATATTTTGCGATCTGAGCACAGCGGAAACGGCGGCGATCTCCGCATCGTCTATAGTCGGCCGCGAGTGAGGGATCTCTTTCATCATCCTATCCTGCCTTGAGAACCAATGGGCGCTTATATGAACATACGCAGGGGGACAAAAGCCTCCGCAAACAGAACCCGCCCCTGGATGCCCCTAAAGACGGCGGTGGAATGAACAATTTTTTTTATCGACAATCCCCCGATGTTTGTCCTTGTTACCTGGGAGTTGTGGGCAAGGAGCGCCTCCAGTTTTTTTCCGACTGTCTCTTGAATATCGACAAATACGGAAGGGCAAAAATTTTGCGTTGTCGGTCCCTCGTAGAAAAGAACATTCCGGATGTAACGGGTGGCAGATATTGTCGCCTTGGCAAGGGTGCGGTGATCCTGGTGCGTGTCTTCGCCGTAATGAACAAAGATAAAGTCGGGCGCGATCCTCTTTATTACATCCTCGATGTCCTGGACAAGATTGTTCATCTGCGAGGTCAATTGCGTGTCCTCGTAACCACCCCAGAGCAGCTCTTTGGCTGAGATTATTCCCGCCGCGTTTTTCTGTTCTGCCCTTCTTACCGCTCCTTCGCCCCCCATGCTTCCTTCAGTCATGACAAGCATGTAGATATCGTGGCCGTTTTTTGCGTATTTAGCCAGTGTTCCCGCACATCCAGCCTCGATATCGTCCGGATGGGAACCTATTGCCAGTATTTTCATCTCTCATCCTCTCAGTATTTTTAAACTATCTTCACCGTAATTGAAAAGCAGATCGACAACAGACATGAACGGCTCAAAACCATTAAACAACTGTCGGTAAACAGGGTGATTGTACTGCTGAAATTTTACCCTGACCCCATTTTCTCGGAAACAGGCGAGGTTCATATAGTCTATTCCCCCCTTTCCGGCAAGATATGTATCCGCTGCGAAGTGTTTTGCAATGGCAATCAGACGCAAGTCCGGATCCTCCGGAAAGGGGGGAAGCTCCGATGCGACATAAAGAGGGGTTGCTATTCCCAGCGTTTTGGCCAGAAGTTTGACGGTAAATATATTCAACTGGGAGATGCTCTCCCAGCTCCCCGCAAAGATTGGCTCCAAGATAGTTGAAATCTCGTTCCAGCAGGGGGCTTTGCGGTAATTGGTAACAATGGCCTGACGGTGCTTATTCCCCCAGTGTTCCTGGTTGTTTACCGATACCTCGTTGATCCTCTCCGGGAATTTGTAGCGGACGGGCACGGTGAGCCACTGCGGGCCCGCGGCGGTCTTGATCCGGTTGCGGTTCTGCCATTCGTTTTTCTTGAACTGGACGTTGTCCAGCAGGACAAAAACATCCGCAGCGGCAATCTTGTCGAAATAGCCAAGCCAGGGAAGGTATTGAGGCTGATGAACGGCAACCATCATTTTACAAATCTCACGAAAATCGGATTGGAGACGATCTTTCCGTATCCCTTCACATCAAGGCGATAGTACACCTCCTGTCCTGCAGACTTCTCAATGTTGTCAACATACTCCGCTTTCAGGGGAAGCGTCCCCGAAAAAACCTGAACAAGCTCTCCCGAACGGATAAGCCGCACCTGTACCATCTCTTTTGCATCCGGCGACCCTGATACCTGGATGCTGATGCGGGGATTGCGCTTCAGCCACAGGGTCTCCCCGGAAACGGCAGGCGGGGCGTAGCTCTCGGAAAGGGCGGAGGGGGAAACGGTGAAGACGTCCAGCCGCGGCATTTTCGGGAACTTTCCCTGGCACGCGTACATCCTGCCTTTTCGCAGCGCGTCGATAACCGCGTTCCTTGATAATTCCGGCAGCAGCAGCACCGTCTGGAAATCACCCAGTTTCTGCCCTGACTCGCCCT
Organism: Syntrophobacterales bacterium; assembly: GCA_019429105.1. Classification (NCBI taxonomy): domain Bacteria; kingdom Pseudomonadati; phylum Thermodesulfobacteriota; class Syntrophobacteria; order Syntrophobacterales; species Syntrophobacterales bacterium. The sequence goes on along the minus strand of JAHYJE010000021.1, from coordinate 11,538 downwards.
CCCGGTGATAATCGGATGTAGCTATCCCCCAGGGTGGGGTGCGGCGAAATCCCCCGCAGTATTCCCGCAAAACCATGTCCCACATTTCGCCGGGCTCGGTTATGGTGACGTTATCCCCGTATATCGCCGAAAAACCGGTATAGTTGTTCGTCTCCATGAGCATCTGCGGGTAGGGCCGGGTATTTACCTGAATCGGTCCCATCTTTCTGATTCCCGACTGTGTTTCCGGGTAATTCCAGAATGTCAGCGCCCCTTTCCGGCCGGCGTCGTCGAGAAACCGCTGGTACGGGGCCGCTCCCTGCGGGCCGTGATAAGCGTCAAAGGGTGAAGACCTGCCCAAAATTACGCTGAAGACGGCGACAAGGATAAAATCTACGACCAGCAAGAGCAAACCGGCTGATCGCCTCCCGTTCTTCTTGAAAAAAAGATATACAGCCAGCAGCAGCAGGATAGCAAAAACTGCCTTTACCAGGATGGTTGTTTTATAACCAAAGAGAGCGGATTCCCTGTGGATGACCGCAAGGGTTTGGTAGTCTTCGGGCTTTTCGAGGCCAATCGTCAGGATGCGTCGTTCGTGGTCGTTTGCGGTAAGGCTCCCGTCCAGAAAACTTCCCGTCCAGTAGTAAAAGGGGGCGCTCTCCGCGCCCGGGATAATCACCGCCTGCGGGTATTTTTTCCGGGCTCGCTCAACCGCCGCAAGATAGGCACTTGCCCCCGCTTGATTGATCGAGTTGCGCTCCTCTGTCTTGTTGAGGATGTTCCGGAACGGGGGAAGACCGTATTCAATGACCATGCGGTCATGGTCGTTCAGGATTATTATTTTTATTCCCTTTTGCACGGCCAGCGCCGCCAGGGCTTCGGGATCAAAAACTCCGTCGCTGAAGGTTGTCCGCAAATCGATCAAGGCCGGCGCCTGCTTGTATAAAACGGGACGCGTCTGTCCGGATGCCGGATAGGGTACGAGCCAGTTCACCCCGCAAGCAGCCAGTAAAATCAGTAAAAGATTGGCAGTGAAGTTTTTGCACAAAGCCCGGCGCCTTGTCTTGCTAACTAAACCCTTCATATTGGCAGTTTTCCTAATCATAAAATTTAGTAACTACTGCAATTACCGCCCTCATATAAACGGTCAACCTTTTTTATCATCGCCTCCGAGCTGTAGGAAGGGGCTAGCAGGCGCCCGGCATCGCCCATCCGGCGCCGTTCTTGCGGGGCAGAGCAAAGCAGGGAAAGCGCCTTCGCCAGAGCGGTCGCATCCCCGGGAGGCACAAGCAGCCCGTTTTCTCCCTTGCGCACAAGGTCTTTTATCCCGCCAACGTTGCTTGCCACAACCGGCAGCCCCATAGCCATCGCCTCGACGATAACCTTGCCCATTCCCTCATTCAGGGAAGGCAGACAGAAAATGTCAAAGGAGGCCATAACGGCAGCAACCTCGGGACGCCATCCTAAAAACATGACACTATCAGATATTTGCAAGTGGCGCGCCATCTCTTCCAACTCGCCTCGCCTCTCCCCTTCGCCAAGCAGGACAAGAAATACATCTTCCCCTGCCTGCTTGAGTTCGGCAAACGCCCGGATCAAAACATCCTGCCCCTTGATCGCGGTCAGGCGGCCAACTGTGCCGATAACTACCATATTTTCAGGAACTTCCGATATCGCTCTCTTCCTGTCGGAACGTGATTGAGCGGAGCTGAATTTTTTCAGATTAACGCCGCTGTGGATGACGGTGAATTTTTCTCTTGGCGCTATTCCCCAACCAAGATGATCCTGCAGCTCCTGCGGCGTCAGCATGATAAGCGCGTCGGTTATTCGGGCAGTCCACCTCTCCAGCATGATAAACAGCCGGGTTTTCGCGGGGTTGAAATAACCCCAAAAGACATGGCCGTGGGGGGTATGGATGACCGCAGGAACGCGGCAGAGCCGCGCAGCCCACCGTCCCAGCATCCCTGCCTTCGAGGTGTGGGTGTGGACGATATCAGGTTTTTCACGCCGGATAATCTTGCAGAGAGACAAAAATGCACGCAAATCCGCAACGGGGTTCAACTCCCGCACCAGAGAAGGAACGAAAATCAGGCGCACCCCGTTTGCCTTAAGCTCCGCGATATTCGCCGCTATAGCAATGTTCTCGGGATCATTACTGTTTGTTCCGGAAAGCGTGCCGGTCACAAGAGCAACCTGATAGCGCTCCTTATCGAGGCCACATACCGTCAAAAAGGTGTTTTCCGCTGACCCGCCCTTGTCAAAACGGGTTATGATATGGATTACTTTAATCTTATCTCCGGAGGGATGCATACCATGCCTGAAAGACGATCAGATTCCAGAGTTTCCAGGCGGCATCCCGCCTGCTTTCCAGCAAATCAGCAACCATTTTTTCAATTTCCGGATAGTTGAAGATGCCCTGCTGCTCGATCGTATCCTGCGAAAGATGCTCTGAAATAAGATACTTGAGGTCTGTCTTCAGCCAACGGGCAATCGGCATCTCGAAGCCCCACTTGGGCCGGTTGTGCAGCCGCTTAGGCAGGATATCCCGGAAGACCTTGATAAAGATGTACTTGCCCTGCCCGTGGCGGATTTTCCAGTCGCCCCCGATCCGGAAGGCCAGCTCGCAGAAACGTTGGTCGAGCAGCGGGACGCGGACTTCGAGGGCGTGGGCCATGCTCATCTTGTCCACCTTCCAGAGCATATCGCCGGGAAGCGAGACCTTGAAATCGGCGTAGAGCATCCGATTGAGCGCGTCGGTTTGCGGGCGGGCAAGCGCAGCAGCGAAGATCCCCGACGCTGGCGACTTTTTTACGCCCCAGCCCTCCTTCAAGAGCGCGTTTTTGCTGTCCTCATTAAAAAGCTCGTTCCAGGCAAAAAACCGCTCCGCGAGCGATCCTTTCGCGCCGCGCAGGAACTTTTTTGCCCTTCTTGCCAGCTCTCCGACACGGGTGTCGCGGGATTCGGGCAGCCTCATCGCCAGCGGTTCCAGCAGGCCGTCCCGGATCAGACGTGGAATAAATCTGTAGCGCTTGAACCAATTTTCCCCCTTGTACATCCGATAGCCGGCAAAAAGCTCGTCTCCGCCATCGCCGGAGAGCGCCACCTTAACGTCCCGCACCGTTTCCCGAGCGACGATCCAGGTCGGCACAGCTGAGGAGTCGCCGAACGGCTCGTCCAAGCCGGCCAGGATTTCCGGAACGGCGCCGATCATCTCCCGGGAACTCAGTTTTATTTCATGGTGATCGGTGTGATGAAACGAGGCAACCTCGCGGGCGTAGGAGGTTTCGTCGAACATCGGCATATCGGAAAAGCCGATCGAATAGGTCTTGATCGGGCGGGCGGAGTTGCGGGCCATCAGCCCGACGATCACGCTTGAATCTATCCCGCCGCTCAGAAACGCCCCGAGCGGCACGTCGGCGACCATCTGTGAGCGGACCGATTCCTCCAATGTCCGGAAGAGCGTCTGTTCTATCCCGGGGAAATCGCGCAGCCGGTTATTTTCATCAGCAAGCCCCCGTGGGGATTTGCCGCACTGGTTGCTGTTTTTGTCTTTTGCAGTCTCATCGCCCCTTGCCGAAACATCCCAAAATGTCCTCTCTTTGAGCTTCCCGTCGCAAACGCTCAGCGTGTAACCTGGCCTAAGTTTACGGATATGCTTAAAAATGGTGTAAGGGGCCGGGATGTAGTTCAGGCTCAAGTAAATATCGAGCGACTCCAGATCAATCTCCGTCTGCACATCGTAATCGGCCAGCAATGCCCGTAGTTCCGAGGCAAAGAGCAGCCGCTTCCCGTCCCAGTAATAGACAAGCGGCTTTATCCCGACGCCATCACGGGCCAGAACAAGCGTTTTTGTCGTCTCCGACCAGAGGGCAAAGGCGAACATTCCGGAAAGACGCGATATTCCTGCCGCGCCTTCCTCCTCAAACAGGTGCAGAATTACCTCGCTGTCAGTGCGCGACGAGAAGTGGTGCCCTTTCCCCTTTAACTCCTCCCGCAACTCCGCGAAATTGTAAATCTCCCCGTTGAAGACCATCCAGAGGCTCTTGTCCTCGTTGGCCATCGGCTGCCTTCCCGCCGCGGAGAGATCTATGATGCTGAGCCGCCTGTGGCCAAGGCCGCAACTGACTCCCTCGTGATGGCTCAAATGAATGCCTGCATCATCCGGCCCGCGATGGGCCAGCCGTTCATGCATCCGTCGCAGCAAACCTTCGTCCACCCGGCTGCCGGAAAAGTCAATTTTTCCACAGATTCCGCACATATACAGATTTCAAAACCCCCATCATTGGCGGCGTCCTCGTTCGTTTCGTATCAGGCGCTTTTTAACTCAAGCGCTGAGCTTCCAATCCTTCCCTTTTCAGCAACCATTTCCAAAGCGGGACAATGGCAATCTCGCCGCGGTCGGTCTTTTCGAGCCCCTCCTCGTCTCCGGCAATCACCGTCAACCGTCCCGCCTTGAGCTCCTCTGCCGCCTCGTACAGGGAGCATAACTCACGCTCGCGGGTCTTCGGATCGGCAAGAGAAGCGCTAACCTGGATCGCCTCGGTGATCCGGAGCCCTTTCTTCAATACGAAATCCACCTCCCTGCCCCGCGACGATTTCCAGTAGAACACCTCTTTGCCGCACCGTTTAAGCGCCAGAAAAACCATGTTTTCGTACGTATGGCCAATGTTTTGCGAGAAGCGGAAGCTCACTGACGCACCGAGCGCCGCATCCACACAGTAAACCTTGGACGGGTTATAGATCTGCCGCTTAAGGGAGTAAGCGAAAAGATCAATGAACTGGAACAAATAGACATCAGCCAGAGCGCCAAGATAGTTTTTCACCGTGTTGACGCTCCGGATGCCGATGAGGTTTCCCAGATTCCGGTAGCTCTGGACGGAGCCCGGATTAGCAGCCAGAAAAAGGGAAATCTCCTTGATCTCCTTGATATTTTTTATGGCATGGCGGGCGATAACGTCGCGATAAAGGATGTCGCGCCAATACTGCTCCAGCAGCGTTGCGTCTCCTGTCCGCGCCACCTCCGGAAACCCTCCGATTTCCACATATTGTGTGAAGAGCCGCCGAATGTCCGCTTTCGTTTCGGGGCTGTGAAGGAGGCGTTCGCTATCCTTGTCGTCAAAGATCAGGCCCTTGAGAGCAAGAAACTCGCGAAAAGAAAACGGCCAGACGGCGATCTGACGATGCCGCCCCGTTAGTGACGTTGCAACCTCCGGGGAGAGCATGGCGGCATTGGAGCCGGTGACGAAAATCCGAACGTCCTCGAATTCGTAGAGGCGGTTGAGCCACCGCTCCCAGCCGGGGATTCGCTGGATCTCGTCGAGGAAGAGGTATCGCCGCCCCCGGGGATTTTCGAGTTCGAGAAAGGTTTCGTATAGGGGCGCGAAGTCCTGAACGGTAAATGAAGAAAAACGCTCGTCGTCGAAATTCAGGTAGAGGATGTCATTGGGGGCGACGTCGCCCCGTTCCAGGAGATCCCCGCAGATCAAGCGCAAAAGCGAGGATTTGCCGCTGCGGCGCACCCCCGTGACAAAAATGATTTCCCGCTGGAGAAGAAAACGGGTGATCTCAGCCTGCACTTCTCTCCGGATGAGGTCGCGACGGCCCAGAAAGCGTTCCTTGTGCCCGATGATAAGTTCCTTGATTTTCTCCTTTTCCATACTGCTCTCGTTCTTATTTTATTTGCAATACACGATATATCATATTATTGTGCATTGCAAATGAAATATATGGGGGTAATTTAGCATCTCCTGGCCCTTGATTTCCGAGGCATTTTTAATCCACCATTGTTCCTCAACAACCCGTATATCTCCTCGAAACTTTTGTAGAAAAAGAAAGGTTTCAGGAAACCTGCCACAAAACCGCCAACTGGATTTGCGTCGGGCAAACCAAAGGAACCGCCAAAAGGGGTCATGATCATCTCGTCAACGGTCTGATTAAGGATGTCTTTCTTATAAGGTTATGTATTGTTATTTTCCTTTTTGGGGTTCTTCTTTTGCAGAGTTGAAACGTACCAATTTGTTCCAGTCGATTTCACCATTATCTTTGCAAAATACGTTGGCAAACTCTTTGGTGAATTTATTAATCATTTGCGAATAAGATTCTATGAATACATCATTCTTGTCCTTGGCCTTATGCCCAAGTGGTTCAATAATTTCCGTAAAAAGTTCACTTTTTCCGGAAATAAACTCCCAAAATCGCTGGCCGCAATATTTGAAATAATCACCTTTATCCGAGTTGCTGTCCCTTCCGTAACAACAGCCGTTTACCGCAATGATGTTGAATTTGGAATTGCTCGTTCTCAGTGTCTTTTTTGCAGTTTTAAAGTCTGCGACCATTTTGGCTATTTGTGAACTATTACCCCAATTCGGCCCTGATTTAATTGTTACAATGTTTCTTGTACCGTTTCTGTCAAATTCAAGATCAATGCCGGTAATACCAGATTTACGTCCGCCATAAACTTTATCATTAATGAATATGGCAAGACCTTCGAGCCAATCGCCGAAAATCGTCTCTTCGTTTGATGAAATATGGGCATCCACCAATCCTTTTATGATCTGCTCGGCAGTCAATACATATTTTGCTTTGAATAAATATGGATTCTTTCGTTTCAGAACGTTCGATAACTTTAGCTTGTCAAGGCTTTGGATACGTTTCTGGTGAAAATTGCCGATGTTTTGTTCAACGTACAGCAGGACGTCTGTCAGGTTTAGTTTTTTCATGTTCCGCCTTTGATTCAAAAAGATATAATTCAACCTGGTTCAGTTTTTCTCTCGCCATTTCACAATATGCATGGACGTTATCAATGCCTATTGAATTGCGTTTCATTCGGTTTGCAACAATTAGCGTTGTACCAGAACCCATGAACGGATCAAGAACGGTGTCATATTCCCGTGTGAAAAGTTTTATAAACCATTCAGGAAGTTCTTCAGGGAAAGTCGCGCTGTGATTCTTGTTGTTACATTCTGTTGCCAAGTGAAGAACATTTGTTGGATACGCCTTATCTCTGTTAAGCCAGTTAGAAATATTTTTACCAAAGCCACTCCCTACTTTTGAATTGTCTCGCGTTTTATCCGTTTCAGAAAGCTTCTTTAATCTTGACTTTGCCCACTCACCCATTGGAACCATCACTTCTTCTTGATACATATTAAATTTTCTATTTTTGTTAAACTGAAGCAGTCTTTCCCATGCATCGCGAAAGCGGTTAGGCCATTTCCCAGGGTAGCAATTTTTCTTATGCCAGATAAACTCTTCCGTCCACAACCATCCTTGCTTACGCATTTCTAATATAAGCTCCATAACGTACGTGCTGCGCTCACCATCTACAACTTTTTCCTTGATATTGAGAATAAACGAACCTGAAGGATTGAGCACACGTAAAAGCTCCGCTGAAATAGGCAAAAACCATTTCACATATTGATCAGGGCTAATACCACCATAGATGTTTTTTCGTTGGTCTGCGTAAGGTGGTGATGTTACGATGAGGTCAACAGAATGAGACGGGATCTGCTTGAGAATCTCTTCGCTGTCACCATGATATATTTTTGAATTTATTTCCATTTTCTTCACACGGCTTCGTTTTTTCCCATGACATATACTTTATGAAATCCATAAGCAATGCTTTTTATCTATGTTGAAAAACGGTAAGGCTTACTGGCGGAGATGGCGCGCGGCGGAATCCCTCTCCCGAGACGTTTGAAAAATGGCAGTTTTTAGGCAAACGATCTTCGTAATCAAGTGAGAAATTCAAATATTTCCCAGGTTGAGCCAGAGGGTCTTTTTTCCCCCCGCACGCAGTTGGGCATCGAGTTGCCTGAGGATGGTTGTTTTGCCCGCTTGACGAGGTCCGATCAGCATGGTTATCTCGGAATGATCCAGATGCTCCGCCAACGCGCTCAAGAGCCTGCGCTGTATGTACCGGTTATCCGTATTATGAACATGAAGCTTCGCTTTCATGGTTTCACTTTAGCACGAGAATTTTCAATGTCAATTTACTTTTATGGTGCGCTGCCTGAGATTACTCCCCGGACATGAATGCCTTTGTCTTGGAGATTGATCTTGATGAACCTGCGAGTATTTCCTCGGTCGCAGTCACATTGGCTTCCCAGGAATAGTGTTCCTGGGCAAACCTTCGACAATGTACAGAATCCATATTTTGTTTTTCAGGATTTTTTTTATACAAGCTGCAGATTTTTATCATCAATTCGGCCATGTCTTCCGGCACCGGCGACTTGAACAAAAAATCGGAGTCAAAACGTTTCAAAATTTCGTTGGTTCCCCCGACAGGAGTGCCCAGGACGGGTGTTCCGGAGGCTAATGCCTCAAGCGTTACCAATCCAAACCCCTCCAGGTCAACGGTTGGCAAAACGAATATATCCGCTGCGCGATAATAATCAGGCAGTTCATCTTCCGGAATAAACCCTTTAAATAAAAGATGATCGTTGATTTTTAGATCTTGCGCAAGCGTTTTCAGTCTTTCCTCCAGCGGCCCTGTACCACCGATAACAAGCAGAGAATCCGGGCACTTTTTCAAAACCTCGACCATCGCCAAAAGCAGATTCTCCAGCCCCATACGCGACACCAGGTTTCTTACCGTAAGCATCACAAATTTTCCCGGAGGAAGGCCCAGAAGCTCTTGGGCAGCGTTCTTGTCCCGCGGAGGTGCAAAGCGGACAAGATCAATTCCCCCGGGGACAATGGCGATTTTCTTTCGCGGCGCCGCATAGTTGCGAACAAGCTTCTCCGCCGTGTAGGAGCTCAACACGATGATCCGAGCTGATTTCGATAAAACCCTTTTTTCGATCCACCGGCGCAGGGCAATCTGCAAAAAGAAAAATATCCTCTTTGCCCCAAAAGGGGGAAGCGCATTCCGGGAGCGGTATTCCTCAAACGAAAGAGAGTGACAAGTATATGTTTTTCTTATTTCTTTGGACAGACGGGAGCGGATCACCGCATAGGCGGAAAAGGGCTGGTGAAAATTGATGCTGTCATAGTGATTTTCCATCTGCAACCGCTCAAACAGTTCTCCGGCGTTTTTCAGTGTTGAAATCCAAAAGCTGACTGCATTTTGAGTTGATACATGATAGTGCCATTCGGTCACCCCTCTGATGACCGAAGTGTCGGAAGAGTGGCGGGGAAGCCTGCGCGTCAGGATGTGAACAAGATGCCCCCGTTCGGCCAGTCGGGTTGTCTGTTCAAATAAAACCCTCTCCGCGCCGCCGATGACTTCCTGAATCGAAACATCGGAAACAAACAATATTTTCAATACTTGCAGACCTCTGCTTCTTTGAAGGCGATGACCTCTTTATCCCAGCCATTGCCACAACGGCATCAGCCGGATCGGGCGCTCGGCATCCTGCCACCGGAAGGTCTCAGTCCGGTCAACGCGGTTGTTGAGCAGCAGGAGATCATCGCAATGCAGCTCCTGAGAAGCCTTGATCAGCGCCCGCATTTCCCTTTTCAGCGCCTTCGGATTCGTGATGTCCGCACAGACCTGAATCAGTTGCACGACATTCGGGCCCTCTTTGATGATGAAATCCACTTCCTCATTTTGCGGGCTTTTCCAATAGAACAGGGAAATGCGGCCGGCGATTGCCTCTTTTTTCAGAGCAACGGCTACAAGATTTTCATAGAGCGCTCTCTTGTCCTCACTGAAACGGAAGCCTGCCGACACCGCCAGTCCGTTGTCGGTGCAGTATATTTTCTTGTTGTGTACCGCCTGCTCCTTCACCTTGAAAGAGAAGCGCGGTAGCGAGAAAAACAGAGAGGCTTCCTGAAGATAGCGAATATATTTATCGACCGTATGGACGCTGCGGCACTTCGTTACCCCGGAAAGTGCGTTGAACGAATACTCGCGTGCGATGTTCGACATTAGATAAAGGGTCAGATCTTCGATCCCCTGAACCGACCTGACCTTGAACCGTTTGACGATGTCCTTGTACAATGTAGCTTGCAGAAGGTTGCGAAGATAGTCGCGGCGGTCGATCTTTTTAAGAAGGGGTTCGGGATAGCCGCCTTGCTCTGCGTACGTGTCCAGTGCGGCCATTTTCTCGATCTCGGTCCGCTCCCCCCCTGACGCGGCCAAGACCTCGCTGAAAGAAAAGGGAAACAGGACAAGGGAGGCATGGCGGCCCGTGAGATGGGTGGCCAGTTCCGAAGAGAGCAGATTGGCGTTGCTGCCGGTGATCAGAAGCCTGAATCCCTGTCGCTGCAGGCGATTGACGAACATTTCCCAGCGCGGAAGATTTTGGATCTCGTCAAAAAACAGATAGCGCGGTTGGTCGTACACGGCGTTTACAGCGCTGATAATTTCATCGTAATCTTCGATGGCGGCCAGCCGTTCGTCATCGAAGTTGATGTAGCCGTAAGATCCGGTCTGTTGGATCAGATGGGCGCCATAAAACGATTTCCCCGCACGCCGCGGACCGGTGATGACTTTGATCAGATCGTCTCCGAGGTCCCACGGGACCGATATCTTCCGGTCAACATACGTTTCCTGAAGACGGCTTTCCAGTTCGCGTTTTTGAAGAAGGGCGATATCTCTTAACATAGCTTATCCATGATGCATAAAATTCTTACTTTTTGTGCATCATAAAAAAATATATGCACAAAGTCAAATTAATTAGTTACCCATAGTTTCGAGGAAGGGTGTCGGAGCTCCGACACCTTTAGAGTGTGAGACCTTTGAATTTTGTCATTTCGAGGAGCGTTAGCGACGAGAAATATTAATTCTCGTGCATAGTTAAAGATTTCTCCCTTCGGTCGAAATGACAATATTGGCAGTTATTCAAAGGTCTCTCAGCGGGGCTCATCATTGATCGGTTGAATCACCTAAACCCGTAAGTATTCCCTCAGTCAACGTCACATTGGCTTCCCAGGAATAGTACTCCTGGGCAAACATCCGACAACGTACAGAGTCCATCTTTTGTTTTTCGGGATTTTTTTTATACAAGCTGCAGATTTTTATCATCAATTCGGCCATGTCTTCCGGCACCGGCGACTTGAACAAAAAATCGGAGTCAAAACGTTTCAAAATTTCGTTGGTTCCCCCGACGGGGGTTCCCAGGACAGGCGTTCCGGAGGCTAATGCCTCAAGCGTCACCAGTCCAAACCCCTCCAGATCAACGGTTGGCAAGACGAATAGATCCGCAGCGCGATAATAATCAGGCAGTTCATCTTCCGGAATAAACCCCTTAAATAATAGATGATCGTTAATTTTCAGATCTTGCGCCTGCGTTTTCAGTTTTTCCTCCAGAGGCCCTGTGCCGCCGATAACAAGCAGAGAATCCGGACACTTTTTCACAACCTCGACCATCGCCAAAAGCAGATTCTCCAGCCCCATACGCGAGACCAGATTTCTTACCGTAAGCATCACAAATTTTCCCGGAGGAAGGCCCAGAAGCTCTTGGGCAGCGTTCTTGTCCCGCGCAGGGGCGAAGCGGACAAGATCAATTCCCCCGGGGACAATGGCGATTTTCTTTCGCGGCGCCGCATAGTTGCGAACAAGCTTCTCCGCCGTGTAGGAGCTCAACACGATGATCCGAGCTGATTTCGATAAAACCC